>NZ_JBEXDG010000033.1:0-115410 GCF_040605635.1 Dactylosporangium sp. NPDC005555 | reverse complement strand
TGGTACTGCTGGTAGTGCTCGACGAAGAGGCCGTACATGGTGACGTTGTTGCCGTTGACGACGAGCCCGTTGGCGCCGGTGTTGATGTTCCAGCCGACCGTGCCGCCGTTGCCGTGATCCGCGCGCCAGATCCAGAGGTGGTCACCGATCACGTCGTTGCTGTTCACCCGCAGCGACACGGTCGCCTTACCGGCGATCGAACCGCCGACGCGGAAGAACACGTCGTGCAGCGAGGTCGGGTTCGCGGCGTGGCTCGCGCTGGACCCGTTGGGGCCGACCTCCATGAGGACCTGGGAGTTGGTGGTGCCGGCGTCGAAGAGGATCCCGCCGACCTTGACGCCGTCGACGTCGGCGACGCTCATCGCGGTGACGCCGTTCTGCGGGACGATCGTGGCCAGGCCCAGGCCGAGCACGACCGTGTCGGCGCGGGTGATCCGGATGGTGTCGTTGACGGTGTACACGCCGGGCGTGAACAGCAGGTTCTGCCCGGCGGCCAGGGCGGCGTTGATGGATGCCGCGGTCGCGCCGGCCTTGACGATGTAGAACTGGCTGATCGGCAGGCTGGAGCCGGCCGTGGTGCCGGACGACCAGCTGTTGCCACTGACGTTGCTGCGCAGGGCGGGGACGAAGACCCGGTAGGCGCCGGTGTTGTCGACGTACAGGAAGGGCTTCTCCCGCACGACCGGGGTGTTGCCGGTGTTGGTGTACGGCGGGTTGGGGAAGCTGGTGCCGGGGGCGCCCTGGACACCGACGAACACCTGGTTCCAGTTCTGGCCCGTCCAGCTGCCGATCTGCGAGTTGCGGGTGATCCACTGCTGCTGCGTCCCGGACTGGATCTGGCCGTCGATCTTGCTGTCGGAGATCCAGCCGCCGGAGGACCAGCCACCGTCGGACAGCGCGAGGTTCCCGCGCACGTGCATCCGCCGGTATGGCGCGGCCTGCGACACGGCCCACCGGTCCAGGCCACCGGTCGGGGTGACGGACAGGTTCTCCGCGGACCGCCAGAAGTTCTGGGTCGCGTTCTGCGACCCGTCCGGCCACCAGTCCGCCTCCGCGTGCACGGCACCGTTGATGACCACCGAGTCCGGTGACGTGCCCAGACCCGCGACCTGGGTGAAGAACCCGACGTTGGCGTTCACGTTGTACGTGCCGGGCTTGAACAGCAACGCGAACCGGGCATTGCCGAACTGGTTCGTCACCTGCTGGTTGAACACCGTGTTCAACCGGTTCTGGATGGTGGCCTGCGACATCGACGGGTCGAACACCGACACGTTCGGGCCGAGGTCCGGGTTGTTCGGGTTGTTGGGCACGGTTCCCGTCGCGGTGGGGGTCGGGTTGGTGGTGCCGCCGCTGAACGCCCACTTCTGGTTCGCGGAGCCGGCGCACGACCACAGCTGCAGCTTCGCGCCGTCGGCGAGGTTGTTGTCCTTGATGTCGAGGCACTTGCCGGCGTTGGTGTTGACCAGGTCACCGGACGCGGTCAGCTGCCACTTCTGGCTGGCGACGGTGTCGTAGCAGGTCCACAGGTGCACGACCGCGCCGTCGGTGGTGGCGCCGTTCGCCACGTCGAGGCACTTGCCGAGGCCCTGCACGGAGCCGTTGTCGGCGAAGGTCCAGTTCTGGTTGGCGCTGCCGGTGTAGCAGGTCCACATCTGCGGCTGGTTGCCGTCTGCGGTGGAGCCGTTGGTGACGTCGAGGCATTTGCCGTTGGCGTTACTGGTGATCCGGCCGCTGCTGGCGGCGGAGGCGACCGTCATGGCGACCGTGCCGACGGCGGTGACGGCCACGGCCGTCACGGCGGTCGCCAGCATTGCTGTGCGTCTGGAGACTCTCAAGGCGGGGTCCTGTTCTTCACGCGGGCGTAGCCGTCCGACCCGGGGCGACTGGCGGGTCGTCGGGTGAGTGGGGGTGCGGTGCGCGCGCCGGGATCCATCGGCGCTTGTAACAGGAAGAAAACACGGCGCTGCGGCGGCGTGTCAACAGAACGCCGCAACTTTTTTCAGGTCGCGATGGAAGTCGCTATGAAACACGCGTCAAAGCGCTGCTGGACCCGTCGAGCCGCGGATCACGAGGTCGGTCGCGAGCTCCACGTGCAGCGCGTCGAGCTCGTGCCCGGCGAGCATCCGCCCGAGCAGGCTGACCGCCATCCGCCCCATCTCACCGAGGGGCTGGCGGACCGTGGTGAGCGCCGGGTGCGTGGCCCGGCTGACGTCGATGTCGTCGAACCCGGCCACCGACAGGTCGTGCGGCACGCGCAGCCCCCGGTCGGCGGCGGCGTGCAGCGCCCCGACGGCCATCTTGTCGTTGAACGCGACGATCGCCGTCGGCCGCTCCCGCAGGTCCAGCAGCTCCCCCGCCGCCCGGTAACCCTGCTCGACCGTCGGGTCGGTCACCGACCGGACGAGGTCCGGCGCGGGCAGCACCCCGGCCCCGACGAGCGGCGCGAGCCAGCCCGCGAGCCGGTCGCTGCTGGCCATCCACTCCGGCGGGCCGCCGAGGACGCCGACGCGGCGGTGCCCGAGCTGCGTCAGGTGCGTCGTGAGCCGCCGGGCGCCGGCGAAGTTGGCCGCCGACACGGCCGCGATGTCGCGCGGCGGCGACGTGCGCGGGTCCACCACCACGAACGGGAACCCCTGGTCGCGCAGCAGCTCCAGGTCGGCCTCCGGCTCCGACGGCAGGATGAGCAGCGCACCGGTGACCTGCGGCCAGCCGGTCAGCGTCTTGAGCACTTCCGTGCGCTTCCACGACGACTCGCCGGCGTCGACGATCGCGTGCATGCCGTGCACGTCCAGGGCCTCGGCGATGGCCGAGACGATGAGCCCGAAGTAGTCCGTCAGCACGTACGGGCAGCGCACGTAGACGCCGTTGTCGGCCTTCTGCGCACCGGAGCCCCGCCGGCGCGGCGCCTGCCGGCCGAGCCCGCCCATCGCCTCCAGGACCTTGTCGCGGGTGCCGGGCGCGACGTTGGAGCGGCCGTTGAGCACCCGGGACACCGTCGCGATCGACAGACCGGTCCGCTGCGCGACGTCGCGGATCGTGACGCGCTGCTGCTGCGCTGTTTCACCGGCCTGTTTCATGCCTGCAGAGCATAGTCGGCCGTTTGACAGGTCGATGTGGCGACAGCCGCTCTGTGTCGTCGCACGCGGTTCCCGTATGCCGTCCCGCGACGGCATACGAGGGCAAGCACCCTCGGCAACGCGCGGCTGCTGACCTACCGCGCCGACGGACACGTGTCCGCCACCTCGTTCAACCCGTGCATCCTGACGGCGATCCTGACGTATCTCGACACGGTGACCCTGACTGCCGAAGGCGCCTCGTGTACGCAGAACGCACCGGCCGCCCTGGCCGCCGAAGCGCCCCGTCGGGTCATGCCGGCGACCCGCTGACCCCGATGCCGGGGCCGGACCGTCGCACGCGGTCCGGCCCCATGCGGCTACTCGGTGCGCAGGGCGGTGGCGGTGCGGGTCTTCGCGGCCCAGCCGGCGGGGAGCAGGGCGCCGGCGACGGCGATGACGAGGCCACCGAGGATCAGCGGCAGCACCATCAGCGGGCCGAACACCTCGACGTAGCTCGCCGGGATGCCGGTGCCGGCGGCGCGGCCCATCGCCGGGAGCACCAGGTGGTGCAGGGCCACGCCCAGCGGCACGCCGATCGCGCCGGCGAGCAGGCCGGTGCCGGCGACCGAGGTGAGGACCATCGTGACCGTCTGCCGTGGTGACATGCCGAGGGCCTTGAAGATGCCGAGGTCGTGGACGCGTTCGCGGGTGTCGAGCACGAGCGTGTTGAGCACGCCCATCCCCGCGACGACGACGAGCATGACGGTGAGCGTCGCGGCGAGGGTGTCCATGGCGACGACGGTCTCGCTGATCTCCGCGACGTTGACGTCGGCGGCGGCGCCGAGCGGCTCGAGGACGGCGTTCAGCTTGTCCACATAGGACTTGGCGCCGACGCCCGCGTCGAGGTCGATGTGGACCTCGACGGACTGCGGGTCGACCTGGGTGCCGAGGGCGGTGAGGGTGGCCGCGTCGGTGACGACGACCCGGCCGTCGTCGCTGAGGTCGAGGACCTCCCCCACGATCCGCACCTTGGCGGTGCGGCCGGCGTCCGACAGCGTTGCCGTGTCACCGACGCGCAGGCCGGTGGTGTCGAGGAACGCGGTCGGCACCAGGATCTGACCCGGTCCGTCGAACCATCTGCCGGCGATGACCTCGTAGGTGCCCCAGGTGGCGTCGCCGTCGAACGCGAACGCGGTCACGGGGGCGGTGAGGCCGGAGACGCCGATCTCGACCTGCCCGGTGGTGAACCAGCGGCGGGTCCCCGGCTGCGCCTCGATCGCGCCGGTCACCTCGGCGACGGCGGCGGCGACCGCGGCGGGTGTCTCCGGCGGCGCCTGACCCTGCTGCCCCGCCGTCCCCGGCTGCCCACTCGCGCCCGGCTGAGGCGCCGGACCCGGCCCACTGGTCTGACGCGGCACGCCGCTCTGGCCCGGACCGCCGCTCTGACCCGGTCCGCCGCTCTGACCCGGGCCGCCGCTCTGGCCGCCGGGGCCGCCCGTCCGGCCCGGGCCGCTGGTCTGCGCCGGGTCGGCCGGCGGGGGCTGGTCGATCCGGCCCGGGCCGCCCGGACCACCTGGCGGGGCGAAGACGTGGGCGACGACGGCGCCGGCGTTGCGGCGGTTGAGGCCGTCCTGGATGCCCGCCAGGGACGTGGCGAGACCGGCGCCGAACGTGACGCCGAGCGCGCCGAGCGCCACCGCCGCCACGATCGTCGCCGAGCGCGACGGGCTGCTGAACGGGTTCGCCAGCCCCAGGCTCACCGGCCGGGGCAGCGGCAGCCGGCCGAGCACCCGCCGCGCCGCCCGTCCACGCCCCGCAGCCGGGGTGCGCCCGACGGCGAGGGCGTCGACGGTCCGCAGCCGCCCGGCCCGCAGCGCCGGCACGAACGCGGTGACGGCGACGGCGACGAGCGCGACGACCGGCACGACGGCGCTCACCCACGGCGCGATCGTCAGCGGGGCGGTGCCGAAGGCGTCGCTCTCCTCGGCGAGGACCGGCACGGCGGCGACGTTGCCGAGCACGACGCCGAGCGCGGCGCCGACGACCGCCGGGATCATCGCCTGACCGATGTAGGCGCGGGTGACCTGGGCCGGGGTGAAGCCGACGGACTTCAAAATGCCGATGCGGCGGGTCGCGGCGCCGACGGAGCCGCTGACGACGACGCCGATGATGAGCACCGACATGCACAGGCCGAGCACGCCGAACGCGACCACGAACGGCACGAACGTCGCCGCGGTGCGTTCCGCGCTGCGTTTCACCGTCAGGTACGACGAGGCACCGGTCAGCGCGCCGTCGGGCACGGCTGCGGCGACCGCGGCCCGGTGCGCGGTGAGCTGCGCGGCGGTGCCCGCGTCGGCGAAGCGGTACAGCATCTGATATCCGGCGCCGGAACCAGCGAGGGCGGCCAGCTGGTCGGGGGTCGTCCACGCCTCGGCGCTGGACCCGACGGACCTGGCGAGGCCGACGACGGTGAGTGTCGGGCTGCCCGCCACGCCGGCGAACCGCAGCTTGTCGCCGACGCCGAGCGGGGACCGGCCGGCCGACCACACGATCTCGCCGGCGGCGCTCGCCCATCGGCCCTCGGTGAGGTCGAGCTTGTCGACGGGGCCGCCGGGGTCGGCGCGGCCGGCGAGCGCGGCCGGCGGCAGCTCGATGCCGGGCGGGACGTGGGTGCCGCTGACGGTCGTCGGGCGCAGCGTCACCGTCCGGAAGGGGCCGGCGGACGCGGTCGCCCCGGCGGCGGTCGCGGTGGCGGCGACGGTGCCGGCGGTGACGGCCCCGGCGTCGAACGCGGCCGTCAGGTGGGCGCCCTGCTGCTTGGCGAAGCCCCGGTCGAAGGGGGCACGGGACGCTTCGAGCAGGCCTGCCGCCAGTACCGACGCGGAAACGGCGAGCAGGGTCGTCAACGCCATCACGACGGACTGGACGCGGCGCCGGCCGCCGGCCCGCACGACCCGGCCGACGCCGCTCACCGGACACCGCCGGCGGTGTGCTGGACGTCGCGGCTGAGGCGGCCGTCGACGAGTTCGACGGTCCTGGTGGCGCACTCGTGGGCGAGGGTGACGTCGTGGGTGACGAGGACGAGCGTCTGCCCGTCGCGGTGCAGGGCGGTCAGCAGGTCCCGCACCTCCCGGCCGGACGCCGTGTCGAGGGCGCCGGTCGGCTCGTCGGCGAGGAGCAGCGACGGCCGGTTCATGAGCGCCCGGGCGACGGCGACCCGCTGCCGTTCGCCACCGGACAGCCGGCCGGGGAACGCCTTCGCGTGCCGCTGCACCCCGAGGCGTTCCAGGAGCTCGCCGGCGCGTGCGGTGGCCTCGGTGCGCGGTACACCGGCCAGCTGCGCCGGAAGGAGGACGTTGTCGTGCACGGTCAGGTCGTCCACCAGGTTGAAGAACTGGAAGACCATGCCGATGCGGGCGCGGCGGTACTTCGCGGACGCGGCCTCGCCGAGCCCGTCGACCCTGACCCCGTCGACGGTGACGCTGCCGGACGTCGGCCGGTCCAGCCCGGCGATGAGGTTGAGCAGCGTCGACTTGCCGCTGCCGGACGCGCCCAGGACGGCGACGGCCTCACCGGCGTCGATGCGCAACGTCAGGCCGGCGAGGGCCGGCGGCCCGTCGTCGTAGCGTTTGCTCACGTCGCTGATCTGGATGAGTGGCGCTGGCACGGGCACCTGCGGTTCACTCATGTCGCTTATCTGGATGCGTGGCGCTGACACGGGTACCTGCGGTTCACTCATGTCGCTGTTCTGGATGCGTGGCGCTGACACAGGCACCTCCACGGTGACGGTTGACGTCCTCCGACCGTAGGAACCCTCGGTGCTCCGGCACGTCGGCCATGGTGACGGGATCCGGTGCCGCGGTCATTCTTTCGGACTACGCCGCGCGGCACGCAATGGACACCATGGCCGATGCCGGCGGACGGGGCGCTTGGCAGACTGGGGGCCATGGACACGGGGTTCCTCGGGCGGCAGCTGCGGGCGATCGACGCCGAGCTGCGGCGCGTGAGCGGCCCGCTGCCGAAGCTCAGCAAGTGGGCGTGGGCGGCCGACGCGGTCCTCGCGCTCCTGCTCACCCTCGCCACCGTCGGCTCGGCGATGGACCGCCAGGACACGGCGGCGCCCGTGGACATCATGGAGCACGAGCGGTTCCGGGTGCCGGAGCTGCCGGAGCCGCCGTTTCCCGGTGAGCGGCCGTGGATCCCGCCCCAGGAGCCCGCCGAGTTCCCCGGCTGGGTGCTGGTCCTGGCGGCGCTGACGGCGCTGCCGCTGGTGACCCGCCGCAGGTTTCCGGTCACGTCGCTGTGGGTCATCGCCGCGGCGACGCAGGTGCTGCGGCTGCAGCCCGGCTTCGACCCGACGGCGGCGCTCGTGTGCTTCGTGATCGCCGCGTACAGTGCCGCGCTGTACAGCCGCCACCGTGCCCTCGCGATCGGCAGCGTCCTCGTGGCCGCCGCCGTGCTGGTGCTCGCCGGTCAGGGCGACGACGCCGGGCTGGGCCCGGGGCTGGCGACGTTCCTCCTGCTGTGCGCGGTCAGTCTCACCGCGAACGCGATCCACACGTGGAAGCAGCGGGCCCTCGCCCTGCAACGGGAGCAGGCGACCGCGACGAGCCTGGCGGTGCAGCAGGAGCGTGCCCGGCTCGCCGGGGAGCTGCACGACGTCGTCAGCCACAGCGTCAGCATGATGGTCGTGCAGGCGGGCGCCGCCCGCACGGTCCTGGACACCGAGCCGGGCCTGGCACGGGAGGCGCTGCTCGCGGTCGAGTCCAGCGGGCGGGCCGCGATGGTGGAGCTGCGGCACGTCATGGGGCTGCTGACGATGGACGACGACGACCTCGGTCTCGCCCCGGCCCCGGGCCTGGACCAGCTCGGGGTCCTCGCCGACGGGGTGCGGCGCACCGGGGTGCCCGTCGAGGTGGTGCAGACCGGCACGCGGGTGCCGTTGCCGGCGGGGGTCGAGCTCGCGGCGTACCGGGTCGTGCAGGAGGCCCTGACCAACGCGGTGAAGCACGCCGCGGGCGCGTCGGTGACGGTCACCGTCGAGCACGCGGAGGACGCGTTGCGCATCGACGTCACCGACACCGGCGGCACCGCGGACACGGCCGCCGACCCGGGCAGCGGGCGCGGGCTGGCCGGCCTGCGGGAGCGCCTCAGCGTGCACGACGGCAGCCTGTCCGCGGGCCCGACCGGCGACGGCGGCTTCCGGGTCCACGCCGTCATCCCGACCGGGGACGCCTTCCCAGCCCCAAGGCCGGTGCCGTCATGAGCGGGCCGTCGCGGTTTGTCGGCGCCGACGATCAGGTCCGCGGACCCGCCCGGCGACAGCGGCCTCCGGGTCCACACCGCCACGCCGATCGGGAGCCCTACGACCGCGCCACCGCGGGGCATCGCCGACTGTCAGGGTCGGACGAGGTCATGAGCGAGCCGTTGCGGGGCGTCGCCGCCGACGATCAGGTCGGCGGACCCGGCGGGCAACAGTGGCTTCCGGGTCCGCGCTGCGATGCCGATCGGGGCCCTATGACCGCGCCGGCGCGGGGCGTCGCCGACTGTCAGGAGCAGGTGAGGTCGTGAGCGAGCCGTTGCGGGGCGTCGGCGATCAGGGGCGGGTGGGGTCATGAGCGAGCCGTTGCGGGTTGTCGTCGCCGATGATCAGGCGCTGGTGCGGACCGGGTTCCGGATGATTCTGACGGCCGGGGGGATCGAGGTCGTCGCGGACGCCGCCGACGGTGCGGAGGCCGTCGACGCGGTGCGCCGCACCCGGCCCGACGTGGTCCTCATGGATGTGCGGATGCCGCGGATGGACGGCCTTGAGGCGACCCGCCGCGTCCTCGGCGGGCCGGTGACCGCCGCCGCGCCGCGGGTCATCATCCTCACGACGTTCGACCTCGACCAGTATGTCTACGCGGCGTTGTCGGCGGGGGCGAGCGGGTTCCTGCTCAAGGATGTCAGCCCCGAGCATCTCGTCGCCGCCGTCCGCCTGGTCCGCTCCGGCGACGCGTTGCTGGCGCCGGCGATCACGCGGCGGCTCATCGAGCGGTATGCGAACCGGGACGGGCGCACGGCGACCCTGCACCGGGATCTGGCGGGGCTGACGCCGCGGGAGCTGGAGGTGCTGCGGCTGCTCGCCCGCGGGTTGAGCAACGCGGAGCTCGCCGCGGGACTGCAGCTCAGCGACGCGA
The DNA here is from genome assembly GCF_040605635.1 of Dactylosporangium sp. NPDC005555. Taxonomy (NCBI): domain Bacteria; kingdom Bacillati; phylum Actinomycetota; class Actinomycetes; order Micromonosporales; family Micromonosporaceae; genus Dactylosporangium; species Dactylosporangium sp. NPDC005555. The sequence continues at coordinate 106,175 of NZ_JBEXDG010000033.1, read as the reverse complement.
CGGTGAAGACGCACATCGCCCGCATCCTGTCGAAGCTGCAGCTGCGCGACCGGGCCCAGGCGATCGTCGCCGCCTACGAGACGGGGCTGGTGACCCCGGGCTCCGGTTAGCGTTCGCCGGGCTCCGGTCAGCGTCCGGCCGGGCCCCTGGTCAGCGTCTCGCCCCGGTCAGCGCCCTCGCCCTTCCCGCCCTGGTCGGCGTGACGCCACACCTCGGTCAGTGTCTCGTCTCGCCCCGCCCGGTCAGCGTGACGCCAGGCCTCCCGTCAGCCGGATGCCGGGCTCCGGTCAGCGTCTTGTCGGGACCTCGGCGCGGAAGGTGCTCGCGTCGAGGTCGTAGCGTTCCAGGAAGTCGGCGACCGCTTCGACGACGACCCGCTCGACGACCCGCACGTATTTGGCCGCCTCCAGCGCGGGCAGCGCGGCGGTGGGGTCGCCGACGAGGTCCCGCACGCCGAGCCGGGCGCTGTGGTCGTGCCAGCCGCCGGGGCGGGCCCGTCGCGCCCGCCGGGCCGTGTCGTGTGCCGCCGCACGGGCCAGGCGCCACGGCGCACCTGTCAGTTGGGTCAGCAGGTCCAGGTGTACGACCGGCGCCGGCAGATACCACGTGGGGCGGACCGGCGGAAGGACGTGCGCGGACAGCTCGACGTACAGGACGGAAGCTTCGATCGCGGTGTGCACGAACACCGACACGAGCCCGTCACCGTCGTCGGACGGCACGACGGGCCTGCCCTCGGCGGTGGTGACGCCCCTGGCCCGTGGCACGATCACGACCCGGTCGTAGTGGCGCAGGCCCTCCTGCGGCCCGCGCACGACGGCGTCGAGGGCTTCCCGCGAGGCCAGGGGCAGCGGGGTGCCGCCGTCGAGGAGCGGGTCGCCGGCGCAGCGGACCCCGTCGGCGGCGAGGTACGGCGTGACCGCCGGCCCCGGCACGCCGTGGTGGCCGGTGCCGTCGCCGAGGCCCTGCAGCGCCTGCCCGACATGGCGGCGCAGCAGGACCGGGTCGAGGGTGGCGGGGCTGCGCGGCCGGTAGCCGCCGGAGTCGATGGCCCGCAACGCCACCGCGACCGACCAGCCCGCCACCCGGTGCCCGGCGCCGACGAACGGGTCGTCGCGGCTGAACGCCACGTTGCCGCGCTGGGCGGCGGCGACGACCGCGACCCGTTGCCTGGTGGTGTCGTGCATCGGGAGGGGATGGGCCGGGGCGGTGAGAGTGGCTGCGGTCCACCACAGGTGGGCGAGGTGCCCGGCGGCGGCGCAGGCGACGAGGACGGCGAGCGCGACCCAGACCCGCGCGCCGGCCTCCGCACCCACGACGGCCGCGATCCGCGCGAACTCGCCGGCCGGCGCCGCCGTCGCGGAGCGGGCCGGTGGCGCGGAGACGGCCGAGCCGGCGATGGCGAGGGCCGCCCCGACGGCGGTGGCGAGGCCGAAGACGAGCGCGGCGGCGAGGAGGACCCGGCCGGTCCTCGGTGCCGCGCGGACCGGGCCGGAGAGGCACAGCCCCGCGGCGGCGCCGAGGAGCAGCACGGCGACCGTGGTGCGGGGCGCGAGGATCAGGGCGGCGAGCACGGCGACGGTGAGGAACGCGTCTCTGGCGTGGCTCAGCAGCCTGGCCCGCAGCGCGTGGCACAGCACCGGCTCCAGGTCGAACCCGACCGACGGCGGCACCGCGCGGTGCGGGTCGTCGGTGAGCTCGGCGACGACCGTCCGGGCGAGGCCCGCGTCGAGGTGGACGGCCGCGCACAGCCTGCGGGTCGTGGTCGACGGCATCCGCTGGGAGGTCGTCGCGTCGGGCATGGAGAACAGCGGCGGCGGCCACGGCTCACGTTTCGCCTGCCGCGGCGCGGTCTGCCCGTGCGCCTGCACCGCCGGGCCGGCCGGCCCGCTGCCGGCGGTGGCAGCGGCAGCGACCGCCGCGGGGTGGTCGTCCGGGGGCGCGGCGGCGCGGTTGCCCGGCCAGATCGGGGCGGCCCGGCGCAGGAACCCGGTCAGCAGGACGCGCTGACTCGCCGGCAGCGACGCGGGCCCGGTCGTCGTGGTCGTGGTGCCGCCGAACGCCTCCGTGTCGCGGCGCAGCGCGGCGAGGAACGGTGGCAGCGCCGGTGCGTCGCGGCCGGTGCGGCCCAGCGCTGCCAGGACCCGCGCGGCGAGACGGTCAACCCGCACGGTGGTCGTCGCCGGTCTTCTTGCGGGCGGCGGGCAACTTGACCCGCAGCCGCGACGGGCGCCCCGAGCCGTGCGGCGGTGCCGCCCCCGTCGATGGTGCTGCCGCGGTACCGGCGGCGACGGCAACATCCGGAACGAGCCCGGCGAGCCGGACGACCTGGGTCAGCAGCAGCGGTGCCGCGATCCCGACGGCGGCGGCCCCGCCCGCGGTGGTCACCTGCCCGGCGGCGGCGACCCCGGCGGCGAGCCCGGCACCGGTGAGGCAGCGCAGGACGACGGACAGCGCGTACGCCACCGGATCCGGCTCCCCCGCACCGCGCCACGGCCACGTGCCCGCCCGGCGCGCGGCACCGAGCAGGTCGAGCCCTTCGAGCGCGAGCGCCGCGAACAGACCCCACATGGCCGCACCCGCTGCGCTCATCGGATCACCATAGGGACGCCCGGAGCGCCGTTGCGCGGTATCACCCGCCGGTCACCCGGTCGGGTGCACGCCTCCGGTGACCGCCGCCAGGACGGTGGTGTACGTGGCGCGGCGGTCCGGGCGGGCGCGGGCGGCGACGGTGATGCCGGCGGGCGCGACGGACGACTGCGGCAGCAGCCCGAGCCGGCGGGCGACCTCTTTCGCCGGGTACACGTGGATCGACCTGCCGGCCGGCAGCACCTACCCGTGCGACGGGGTGAGCAGCCGCGCCAGGGCCCGCGGCAGCGTCGACTTACCGCAGGCGTTCGGGCCGACGATGACGGTGAAGCGGCCGTCGGGCACGTCGAGGTGCAGGTCGGTGCAGGTCGGTGCTGATCGTCCTGCGGTCATAGCCGTCGGCGCGGAGCCGGGTCACGCGTAGGTGCCGGCGCGCCCCGAGCCGGACAGCGCGGGCTCGGCGGCGGGCTCGACCGGCTCCGCGACGTCGGCGGCGGCCTCCTCCTGACGCCGCTCGCAGACCGACTCGAGGATCTCGGCGGAGCGGACCGCGGTGTTGGACAGCAGTGAGGAACTGAGGCCGTGCGTGTGCTCGGTGCCGCCCTGCAGGTAGATGCCGGCCCGCACGCCGGCGTCGGTGCGGATGCGGTAGTCGCGCTCGACGACGGCGAGGCCCCGCTCGTCGCGATGGCAGCGGTCGGCGAGGACGCCGAGCAGCGGAAACGGGTCGGCGGGGGCGTAGCCGGTGGCGCAGACGAGCACGTCGGCGGGAAGGACGGTCCGGGCGCCGGTGAGCATCGACTCGACGGTCACGGCGACCCGTCCGGCGGTCTCCTCCGCGGCGGTCAGGCGGGACACGTTGAGCAGGCGGAGCCGAGAAGTGCCCAGGACCTTTTCGCGGTACACGCGGCGGTAGAGCGACTCGATGAGGTCGGTGTCCACGACGGAGTAGTTGGTGTTGGCGTGGTAGCCGAGCAGCATCGACTTGACCTGGGCCGGCGCGCCGAAGTAGTCGTCGACGGCGAGGGGGTCGAAGATACGGTTGGCGAAGGGGCTGTCGTCGGCGGGGCTGTAGCCGTAGCGGGACAGCACGCCGCAGACCTCGGCCGCCGGGAAGCGTTCGTGCAGGAACGCGGTGACCTCGGCGGCGCTCTGCCCGGCGCCGACGACGACGAACCGGGCCGGGTCCGTGCCGTTCAGGCTGTCGACGTTGGTCAGCAGGTCCCGGCTGTGCCAGACCCGCCGCGACGCGACGATGCCCGGCGGGAGCGCGGGCCGCAGCCCGCCGGCGAGCACAACGTTGCGGGCGCGGAACGTCTCGCCGCCGGACTCGACGTCGAACGCCGTCACGATGCCGTCGACGACGACCGGGCGCACGGTGGTGACCTCGGCGGCGTACCGGACCATGTCGGCGACGCGGGCGGCCGCCCATTCCAGGTAGTCGTGGAACTCGATGCGCAGCGGGAACAGGCTCTTGTGGTTGACGAAGTCGATGAGCCGGCCGCGCTCGTGCAGGTAGGACAGGAAGCTGAACGAGCTGGTCGGGTCGCGCATCGTGACGAGGTCCTTGAGGAACGACACCTGCATCGTCGCGTCCTCGATGAGCATGCCGCGGTGCCAGCCGAAGGAGGCCTGCCGCTCCAGGAACACGGCGCTCACGGGGTCCTGCCCGCCGGCGGCGTTGCGCTCGTGCACCGCGATCGCGAGCGCCAGGTTCGATGGACCGAAGCCGACCCCGACCAGGTCGACGACCGGTGTTTCGTCCCCGCGCGGCTGTGGCATCGCAGTCCCATCGCTCACGTCGAGACCGGCTCGACCGCTCTGACTCCACCACCAGCCGGCATGGAGTTAGGCTAGCCTAACCTTTGCGTTTCATGTTGTCACGGCGGCCCTGCTTCCACTCCTCCGGATACCCGGGATCAGCACCCGTTGTGCGGAGGCGGCAGGTGTACGCCATGCGCGCCGCCTCCGGACAAGGTCAGCCGCACCGCGTCGACGGGCCCGCCGAACGCTCGGACACCGTCGAGGTGCCGGCCGGCCCGGCCGAAGGATCGGAGGCCGGCGCCGTCGCCGACGCGGGCACTGCGGAGGAAGCCGGAGCCGACCCGGGCACGGCGGACCGGCTCGCCGCCGAGGTCTTCGGCGCCGCCGCCGTCGCGCCCGGGCGTTGCACGGTGCCGACGGTCAGCGTCACGCCGCTCAGCGTGGTGCGGCGTCCGGCGGTGTCGGTCACACGGACGGTGAACGGGCCGGTGCCGGCGCCGTTCTGCGCGATCCAGTAGTTGTAGTCGGTGCGGCTCAGCGCCTTCCACGTCGCACCGGACTGCAGTTCCACCGCCGACAGCGGGTTGCCGGTGTTGTCCAGGCGCAGCGCCAGCCAGTACCGCGACGAACCCTCCTTCACCCGGACGGTCATCGGACCGGGGGCGGGCGGGCTGGTCACCTTGCTGTAGGTCACCTTGATGATCCCTGCGACGGGGTCGCCGATCTTCGCGAACGCCTGCCTGCTCAGATCCAGGTGCCCGGCGGCGCACTCGGGGCAGCGGTCGGTGACCTTGACCCGGACCGTGCCCTTGGGACCCTTGACGTCCAGGTAGCCGCCGCACGCGGCCCCGCCGGCGTACTCCGCGTTGCCCAGCGCCACGACGAGCGGGTTGGCGACCTGGTCGAACGAGCAGTTGCCGCTGCCGTCGGCCGCGTAATAGGTGGCCTGGCCGGACGCCGTCGCCGCGCACGCCGCGCCGGACGCCTGGGCGACGAGCGCGACGGTCGCGGTCCCGGCGACGACCGCGCCGGCGGCCGCGACCACCCACGTCCTGCGGCGCGTCCACCATGGCTGCTGCGGTTCGGGGTTGTCCAGCACGCTGGGCATCGTAGCCGGGCGTGCGACCGCTCCACCGCCACCAAAGGAACGCTTAAGCCGCCCCTCAGACGCCTCAGCGCAGCCCGGCGAACAGGTCGTCCTCCGGCAGCGGCGCATCCGTCGTGTCACGCACGCGCAGGAACGTCTCCACGCCCATCAGCTCCGTGAACCGCTCCTTGCCCATCCGCAGGAAGAAGATGTTCTCGCCCTGACTGGCGTGCGCGGCGAGGGCGTCGAACTTCTGCGACCCGTACGCCTTCGTGTCGACCCACGTCGTGATCTCCTCGTCCGGCAGCCCGAGCGGCGGCCCCTGCGGCGCCGCGTCGGAGGCCGGATCCGGCGCGTCGAACTCCACGCCGAACTCCCGCAGCGTCCTGCCGAACTCCTCCATGCCCGAGCGGGGCACGGTCGTCCAGTACACCTTGGCGGCGCTGCCGGTCAGCTCCACCGCCGCCATCGTGATCCGGTGCGCCTGGATGTGGTCGGGGTGCCCGTAGAAGCCGTTCTCGTCGTAGGTGACGATGACGTCGGGCTCGTACTGCCGGATCAGCTCGGCGAGCCGCGCGGCGGCGTCCGGCACGGGCGTCGTCCAGAACGAGCCGGCCACGTCGTTCGTCGACCATCCCATCATCCCGGAGTCCGGATACCCGAGCAGCTCCAGGTGCGACACCTTCAGCGTCGCGCAGGCCGTCTCCAGCTCCTCGACCCGCATCGCGGCCACCGCGTCCGGGTCGTGCCCGGGCTCGCCCGGCTTGACCCCGCCGGGCCCGTCGCCGCAGCGCCCGTCGGTGCAGGTCACGAGCACGGTCGTGATGCCCTCCGCGGCGTACTTCGCCAGCACACCACCGGTGCCGGTCGCCTCGTCGTCGGGGTGCGCGTGCACTGCCATCAGCGTCAGGGGTCGCTCAGCCATGCGACCACCCTATCCACCACGCTCCGGCATCCGCCGCCTCACACCACCCCGGCGTGGCCGTGTGCCTCGATCCGATCCCGGTAGTGGCCTGCGTCTCACACCGATCCCTGCGGTGGCGACCGCCGCTCACACTCCTTCTCATCGTGCCGCTACCACCTCCATCAACCGGCCACGTCACTGCGCCGACGGGCTCCCGCGCCCCACTACCGCACTGCCGCCTCCATCAACCGGCCAGGTCACTGCGCCGCCGGGCTCCCGCTCCCCCGCTACCGCACTGCCGCCTCCGTCGACCGCCACGTCAAAGCACCGACGGGCATCCGCGCCGTCATCGCCCTTTCGCCCGCGCCAGCGGTGCGGCGCCTTGACGCCGGGTGACGTCAAGGGCTTGGGGTCGCGGCACCCCGACCGCCCCAACGCCTGACGTCCTGACCCCCACCATCTGACGCCTGACACCTGACGTCCTGACCGCACAACATCTGACGCCCAAGATCTGACGCCTGACACCCAGCCCCTGACGCCTGACGCCCAAACCCTGACACCCAAACCCTGACGCCTGACGGCGGACGCCTGACGGCGGACGCCTGACGCCCAAACCCTGACGCCCAAGCCCTGACGGCGGACGCCTGACGCCTGACGCCCGACGCCCGACGGTTGGCCCTTGGTCATGTCCACGTTGGTGGTGTGCGAGTGGCGCCGTCCCCCACCCCACACGACGCCCTGAAGATCACCGTCCGAACCGTGGTACTCCCCGGTCCAGCCATCGACACTGGCCTATTTTCCATGATCCGGAAGACTTCATGTCGTCATAGAGGGTGGCGCATAATTAGCTACGTCGATGCGTCGAAGAGTCGGTCTGTCGACGAGAAAGCCGCAATCCGGACTTTCCTCTGCGACGACTGCCCGAAAGGTCCGCTTCGCGGCCTAGAACACGCGTTGGTAGAAGCTTGACAAGCCAGAATTCCGAATTACGCGCCACCCTCCATAGCGGCACAAACTCTTCCGGATCATCGAAGACCCCGCCGAGGCCGCACAGATGGTGCAAGCGCACGTTCGCTTCATGGTGGCAGGCTCAGGTCGGGGACGGGCGCGCCGATAAGGAGGTGTGCGGGGTCGTGGGTCACGATCGTCGGGTGCGGCACCCGAGGGACGCGTCGGTGATCCGGCGCGCCCGCAGACGCTGCACGCCACCGGGCTGTTTCAGGCCGACGGCGTCCCCTCCCTCGACCGGCTGACCCGGCTCGCCCGGCGCGCGGTGGGTGCGCCGACCGCGCTCGTGTCCCTCGTCGACGCCGACCGGCAGGTGTTCGTCAGCGCCGCTGGGCGGACAGGTGTCCGGGAATCGCCGCGAGCGCACGCGTACTGCAGGACCGTTGTCGACGACGACGCGCCGCTGGTCGTGGCCGGCGGACGGGACGAGGTCGTGGTCGCCTACGCCGGGTATCCGCTGCACACCCCGGACGGGCAGGTGCTCGGATGCTTCTGCGTGATCGACCACGCGCCGCGGGAGTGGAGCGCCGAGGAGCTCGACACGGTCGCCGACCTGGCCGGCGCCGCCGAGGCCGAGCTGGCGCTGCGGCTGGCCAACAGCGAGCTCATGCTGGCCTCGACGCGGACACAGGCGGTGCTGGACAGCGCCGCGGACGCTTTCGTGTCGCTCGACGCGACCGGCACCGTCCACGCGTGGAACCTCGCCGCGGAGCGGATGTTCGGCCGGTCCGCGGCGGAGACCCTGGGCCGACCGATGGACGTCGTCGCCGAGGCCGACCGGGCGGCGTTCGCCGCGTGGCTCGACGGGGCCGTCGGCAGCGGGACCGCGGGGACGTGCGAGGTGACGGCGGTCGACCGGGCAGGGCGCAGGTTCCCGATCGAGGTCATCGCCCAGGTGTACGTGGAGCGCGACCGACCGGTCGTCCACGCCTTCGTGCACGATCTGAGCACCCGGCAGGCGGCGCAGCGGCAGCTGGAGGCCGAGCGCACCTTCCAGCGGGCGCTGCTGGACAGCCTCGACACCGCGGTCGTCGCGTGCGACAGCGAGGGCCGGCTCGCCACCGTCAACCGGGCGCTGCGCGACGCGCACCAGGGCATCCCGGTGACATCGTCCACCGGGCAGCACCGGGCGGGCACCCACCAGCTGTTCGCCGCGGACGGGCGGCGGATGCTGCGTCCGGACCAGGTGCCCCTCGCCCGCGCGTTCGCCGGTGAGCACATCCACGGCGAGGAGGTCGTCGTCGGCGAGCCCGGCGGGCCGCAGCGGCGGTTCCTGTGCAACGGCCAGCCGATCGATGCCCCCGGCGGCACGCGGCTCGGCGCGGTCGTCGCCATGCACGACATCACCGATGCGCACCGGGCCGAGCTGCTGCGCGGCGCGCAGCTCGCGGTCGCCGAGGCGCTGACCACGGCGGGCGGGGCGGCGCAGGCGGCGGAGGCGCTCGTCGAGGCGGTCACCGGCGCGCTCGACTGGGCGCTCGGCGAATACTGGCACGTCGACCCCGACGCCGGCGTCGCCGACCGGCTCGGTGTCTGGGTCAACCCCGGCCGGGCCCGGCCGTCGTTCGTCGACGACGCGCCACCCGCGACCCGCGCCGACGGCATGATCGGCCGGGTCTGGAGCACCGGCCGGCCGCAGTGGATCGACGACATCGGGCGGCTGCCCTACGCGTCGTCGCGCAAGGACGCCGCCCTCGCCGCCGGGCTGCACGCCGCGATCGGGCTGCCGGTCCGCAGCGGCGGCACCGTCCTCGGCGTGCTCGTCTTCGCCACCGAACGCCTCGTGCCGCCCGACCCGGACGTCCTGGCGCTGCTCGACGGCGTCTGCGCGCACATCGCCCGGCACATCGAGCGGCTGCGGGCCGACGACCTCAGCACCGCGCTCGCCGCCGCGCGCCGCGACTTCGACCGGGTCATCGCAGGGGTCAACGACTACGTGTGGACCGTCGAGGTGCTCCCCGACCAGTCGGTCCGCTCCGTCTACGCCAGCCCCGACGGCGGCGGCGTCTTCGGCGCGCCGATGCCGGCCGGGACCGACCTCGCCATGATCCTCGCCGACCGCGTACACCCGGAGGACCGCGGCGAGTTCGCCGACCTCCACGCCGCCATCGCCGCGGACCGCCCAGCGGAGATGGAGGTGCGGGTCATCGGCTTCGACGACGTCATCCGCTGGGTGTGGACCCGCGCCGTCCCGCGGCGGGAGGACGGGCGGCTGTTCATGGACGGGATGAGCACCAACGTCACCGAGCGCCGGCTGCTCGCCGAGCACCGCGAGGAGCTTCTCGCCGAGCAGCGGGAGCAGGTGCGGCGGCTGCGTGAGCTGGACCGGATGAAGGACGACCTCGTCGCGCTCGTCTCGCACGAGCTGCGCAACCCGATCGGCACCATCCTCGGGTACGCCGAGATCATCGGCGACGAACCCGGCGACACCGACGAGGTGCGCCGCTCCGGCGAGGTCATCCGCCGGCACAGCAGTCACATGCAGCAGCTCGTCGACGACCTGCTGGACCTGGCCCGGCTCGGCAGCGCGAGCCTCGCCGTCGACCCGCGGCCGCTGTCGCTGACCAGGGCGCTGCGGGAGGCCGTCGACGACCACCGGCCGGCCGCGGTCGCCAGGGACGTCACGCTGCGCCTCGATCCGGGCGCGAACCTCACCGTGCGGGCCGACCCGGCGCGGCTGCGGCAGGTGCTGGACAACCTGCTGTCCAACGCCGTCAAGTACACCCCCGCCGGCGGTACCGTCACCGTCACCGCGACGGGTGACGCCTCCGGCGCGGCCACGGTCAGCGTCACCGACACCGGCATCGGGATCCCGGCGGAGCAGTACCAGCAGCTGTTCACCCGCTTCTTCCGGGCGTCCACCGCGCTCGCGCAGGGCATCAAGGGCACCGGCCTCGGGCTGGCCGTGACCAAGGCGATCATCGACGCGCATCACGGCACCATCGCCGCCGCCCCGGCCGACCCGACCGGCACGACGTTCACCTTCACCCTGCCCTGAAACCGCCCGAAGCCCGCCCGAAGCCCGACCGAAGCCCGACCGAAGCCCGACCGAAGCCCGACCGAAGCCCGACCGAAGCCCGCGTTGGAACCTGCCCGAAGCCCGCGCTGAAGTTTTCTGACATCCGTGACAACCCGATCGACCGGGCCCGAGTAGTAAGGGTGTCGGCGGCGGAGGGAGTCACGGGTGGGACGCGCGAATCCATCGGATCGGGAGCCGCCGGCGCGACGGAGGGTGCGCAGGGCAACGACAAGCTGGGAGGCGGAGTACTCCGAGTACTTCGCCCTGCGGGCGGTGCCGCTGCGCCGGCTGGCCTACGTGTTGTGCGGCGACTGGCACCTGTCCGAGGATCTCGTCCAGGTCACGTTCCTGAAGCTGTACCAGCACTGGCCCCGCATCCGGGCGGAGACCGTCGACGCGTACAGCCGCCGAGTCCTCATCAACAGCTACCTGTCGAAGACCCGCCGGCTGCGGGGCGAACAGATCGTCGCCGAGGTCCCCGACCGGGCCGCGGCCGAGGTTTCCGTGACCGAGGCGGTCGACCTGGGCCGGGCGATGGCCGTGCTCACCCCGAAGCAGCGGACCCTGCTGGCGCTGCGGTTCATCGAGGACGTCTCCGTCGCCGAGACCGCCGGCCTGCTCGGCATCTCCGAGGGCACCGTCAAGAGCCAGACCTTCCGGGCCGCCCGCACGCTGCGCGCGCACCTCGGCGTCTACACCCACTCCGAGGAGTGAGCCGACCATGCACACGGACCCAGACGACGGCGCCCTCCGCACGGCGCTGCACGACTACGCCACCGGCGGCGAACCGGCGCTCGGCCTCACCTCGGCCGGCATGCTCACCGCCGGGCGCCGGGCCGGACGCCGGCGCCGCACCTTCCAGGCGCTCGGGGTGGCCGCTGTCCTGACCGTCGCCGCGGTCGCGGCCGCCCAGCTGACGACGCCGGACGCGCCACCCACGTCGATCCTGGCGGCCACCGCCGCGCCGAGCGGGCCGGCCGCCGCCGCGCGGCCCTGCACCGGGCTGACCGTCGGACCGGACGCCTCCGGCGAGGACCGCGGCCACGCCATCACCTGCTTCGCCACCACCGTCGTGCCCGGGATGCTGCCCGGCGCCACCCTCACCCAGCCCACCGGTCAGGGCGCGCCGCCGGGGACCCTGGCCCTGCACGCGTACCCGCATTCGTGGGGGCGCGGGTTCAACGCCGACGCGCTCGTCACCGACGCGGCGGGTGTCGGGCTGGTGTTCATCGTGGTCCGGCCGCGCGACCCGGCCGACCCGCCGCCGGACAAGGACACCTGCGTCGCGCCCGGCTGCGAGCGCCGCACTGGCCCGCACGGCGAACCCGCCGGCGTCTACCACAAGCCGGAGGCGGAGGGCACGTCGACGGGCTGGACCGTGGCGGTGTACTCGGCGGGCTCGACCGTGTCGGTCACGTCCGGCAACCACACCCCGGACACGTTGATGGCGACCCGCCCCGCCCCGCCGCTCACCGTCGAGCAGCTGTGGCAGCTCGCCACCGACCCGCGGCTGCAGGTGTACGGCTGACGCGGCGCGTGGCGCGATCTGGGGATCTGGCCATTGTCGATTCCGGCCTACGGTTGAGCCCCACAGCAGAGGGAGCCGCATGACCGACTACGACTTCGGCGCGGACAGCCACCTCATCGGCGTCGACGAGGCCCGGTCCGACACCTACAGCACCGGCTCGAACCACTTGTCCGACACGTTCGAGGAGCACCCGAACTCCTACCACCTCACCGGTCCGCTGGTCGAGGAGCAGGACCTCAACCACGACGGCCGGGTCGACGTGGTCACCGCGGACGTCGACCGGGACGGTGTCGTCGACGTCTACCAGTACGACCTCAACGGCGACGGCGTCATCGACATGGCCGGGCACGACGTCGACGGCGACGGTTCGATCGACCAGAAGGAGTACGACCGGGACGGCGACGGCCTGATCGACGAGGTCCGCCTCGACAGCGACCACGACGGGTTCGCGGAGCTGGTGCAGTACGACAAGGACGGCGACGGCGTGCTCGACCAGCTGGTCCGCGACACCGACGGCGACCACCGCATGGACCGCGTCGACAAGATCCACGACGCGGGGCACACCATGGAGCACTACGGCCCGAACGCCACCTACGGCAGCGCGTGAGGCACACCCGCCGTCGAGGTAACGGTGGGTGAACAGAAACTGAACGATATGTACCCGCCGGGTGTCACCCCAACCATAGGATGATCAACGAATCCGCTGGAACGGGGCAGGAAACGGGGGTGGTTCCCATGGCGAAGAAGTCGAAGAAGGACAAGAAGAGCAAGAAGAACAAGAAGAAGTAACCGGTTGCGCCGCCGTCGCCTCCGCGCCACGGCGGCCACCACCCGCGACGTCGAGGGTCAGGGAACCATGCACTACGACATGCTCGCAATGCTCGACGCCTATCTGGCGCAGCTGCGCGCGGCTCGCGACCAGCTCGCGGCCACCCGCCGGGTCGCACCCGGCGAACGCCACACCGCAGTCCTGGACACCATCGCCCTCAGCGAGCAGTACGTGTCGGGAGCCCGCGACCTTCTCGCGGACCTCGACGCGGACGCCGGCCGGCTCGTCACACAGTGATGACGACCTTCGCCCTGGCGTGGTCCATCTCCAGGTAGCGGACGGCCTCCGCCGCCTCGCCGAACGGGAACGTACGGTCGATGACCGGCGTGACCGCACCGGACTCGATCAGCTCGCGCAGCGTCGCGAGGTTCTCCCGGCACGGCACGGCGGTCAGCGCGAGCACCCGCTGCCGCACGAACCGCGCGACCAGGCGGCCCCTGGCGATGAGGCCGATCGGGCCGAGGAGGCTCCCACCGCCGGACACCCCGCCGCCGGACAGCACCAGGGTCCCCGTGGGCGTCAGCACCCGCCGGCAGTCGGCCAGTGAGCGGTTGCCGACGAGGTCGAACACGACGTCGTAGGTGCCGCCGCCGCGGGTGAAGTCCTCGCGGGTGTAGTCCACGACGCGGTCGGCGCCCAGCGACCGGACCAGGTCCACGTTGCGGGTGCTGCACACCCCGGTCACGACCGCCCCGGACGCCTTCGCGAGCTGCACCGCGAACGTGCCGACGCCGCCGGACGCGCCGTTGATCAGCACGCGCTGCCCGGCGCGGACCCCGGCGGCGTCACGCAGGCCCATCAGGGCGGTGTTGCCCGCGAGGGGCACCGCGGCGGCCTGCTCGAACGTCAGGTTCGCCGGCTTGCGGTCCACCGCCCCGGCCGCCGGGACCCGCACGTATTCGGCGAACGCCGCGTCGACCTCGCCGAACACCTCGTCGCCGGGGGCGAACCTGGTCACCCCGTCGCCGACCGCCTCGACACGGCCGGCGAAGTCCGTGCCGCGGACCCGCACCTTCGGCGCGCCGAGCCCGAACGCCATGCGGGCCACGTAGGGGTCGCCGCGCATGACGTGCCAGTCGCGGGCGTTCACGGACGCCGCGTGGACGCGGACGAGCACCTCCCCGGCGGCGGGCACCGGTGCGTCGACCTCACTGAGCCGCAGCACGTCGGACGGGCCGTAGCGGTCCTGCACGATCGCCTTCATCACAAACTCCTCCGTTGACGGATGCGGCAGGTGTACGGCGTACACCCGCTGTCTCGAAGGTAGGGTGTACGACGTACACCAGTCAAGGGGCGATATCGTCGACGGCTGCGGAAGGGCGGTGATCGGGATGACTCAGCAGGTGCGCCGGGCTCCCCTGACCAGGGACCGCGTCCTGCGCGCGGCGGTCACGCTCGCCGACGCGACCGGGATCGACGCGCTCAGCATGCGCAAGCTCGCCCAGACCCTGGGCGTGGTGCCGATGGCGCTGTACAAGCACGTCGCCAACAAGGAGGAGCTCCTCGACGGGATGCTCGACGTCCTCGTCGGCGAGATCGACCCGCCGGCCGCCGCCGGTGACTGGCGGACCGCGGTCCGGCAGCGGATCCTGTCCGCGCGGCAGGTCCTGCTGCACCACCCGTGGGCGTCGCGGGTCATCGAGTCCCGCACCGTGCCGACGCCGGTCGTCCTGGCGTACATGGACTCGATGATCGGCATGTTCCGCACCGGCGGCCTGTCGGTGGACCTCACCCACCACGTCATGCACGCCATGGGCAGCCGCATCCTCGGCTTCTCGCAGGAACTGTTCGGCGCGCCGCCGTCCGCCCCGCCCCCGGACGCCGAGATCGCCCGTCAGATGGCCGGGCGGTACCCGTACATCACCGAGATCACGACGAGGGTCGCGCACGACGAGGCATCCGTGGTCGGCAGCGGCTGCGACGATCAGTTCGAGTTCGAGTTCTCGCTCGACCTGCTCCTCGACGGCATCGAGGGGCTCCGCCTGCGCGGCTGGACGCCCCGGTGATGGCGAACGGAGGACACCCCGGTCGGCGCGACCCGCGTCATCCACAACTACGGCCGCGCCGGCCTGACCCTGTCCCGAGGCCGCGCGTCCACGGTCCGCTCGCTGCTGTGAGCGGTGGCCGCGCCCTCGCCGGGGATCCGCGCCGATCGGTCCCCGGCGGGGGCGCGGCGGCTCAGCCCTTGACCGATCCCGTGAGGCCGCCGACGATGTGCCGTTCGGCGAACACGAAGAAGCCGATCGCGGGGATCATCGACGCCGCCGTGTAGGCGAGGATGCGGGCGGTGTCCTGGGAGAACTGCGACTGGAACGCGGCCACGCCGAGCGGCAGCGTGAAGTTGGACGGGTCGCTGAGCACCAGCAGCGGCAGCAGGTAGGCGTTCCAGCTGGTGACGAACGCGAGGATGGCCACGGTCGTCAGCGCGGGCCGGCTCAGCGGGATGAGGATCCGCCAGAAGAACCCGAGCCGGCCGGCGCCGTCCATCGCGGCCGCGTCCTCGAGCTCGCCGGGGATCGCGGCCATGAACGGGCGCAGGATGACGATCGTGATCGGCAGGGCGAACGCGGCCTGCGGCAGCGCCACCCCGAGCGGGTTCTCCAGCAGGTCCAGCTCGCGCAGCAGCAGGTACAGCGGCAGCGCCGCCGCGGTGAGCGGGAACAGCAGGCCGAGGGTGAACAGGGTGTACAGCGACTCCCGGCCGCTGAACGTGTAGCGGGACAGCGCGAACGCGGCCATCGCGCCGACGGTGACCGCGAGGCCGGTGGTGATGACGGCGATGAGCGCGCTGTTGCCCATCGCCTGCCAGAACACGTCGGAGGTGAGCACGTCGGCGTAGTTGCCGAGGTTCCACGGATCCGGCCAGCCGACGGGGTCGTTGTTGATCTGGGCGTTGGTCCGGAACCCGCCGATGATCGTGAACAGCAACGGCACGACCGTCACGCCGACCACCAGCAGGACGACGAGATAGGTCAAGCTCATTGCGGCGGTGCGGCGGCCGTTCACACGCTCACCTCTTGGTCCCGGTCAGTGCGCCCAGGGTGTCGCGGCGCAGCGCGAAGCGCTGGTACACGAGGGCGAAGATGAAGCACACGACGAAGAGCACGACCGCGACGGCGCTGCCGAACCCGAACTCGTAGCGGCTGAACCCGTGGTCGAGCAGGTAGGTCGCCATGGTCGTCGACGCGCCGGCGGGCCCGCCGAGCGTCATGATCCAGACCAGGTCGAACAGCTGCAGCGACCCGATGATGGACAGGAAGATCCAGATCCGGATCGTGGGGCCGAGCAGCGGCAGCACGATGTGCCGGGTGGTCTCCCACGCGGACGCGCCGTCGGTCGAGGCGGCCTCGCGCAGTTCGGCGGGGACACCCTGCAGCCCCGCCAGGAGCAGGATGATGCCGAAGCCGATGTACTTCCAGGTGATGACGACGAAGAGGGTGTAGAGCACCAGGTCGCCGTCGGCGAGCCAGTCCTGGGTGAGCCCGCCGAGCCCGGCGGCGGTGAAGAGCTGGTCGACGAGGCCGTCGGGTTGCAGCATGAGCAGCCACACGACGGCGGTGATGGCCTCGGACAGCACGTACGGCGCGAAGACGACCAGGCGCAGCACGGTCCGCCCGCGGATCTTCCGGTTGAGCAGCAACGCCAGGCCGATCGACAGCGGCAGCTGGATGATCACGGACAGCCCGGCGATGATCAGGTTGTGCAGCAGGGCGGCGCGGAACACGGAGTCCTCGAGGACCCGCTGGTAGTTGCCCAGCCCGTACGGGGTGCGCGGGCTGAACCCGGTCCATTTGTAGAAGCTGTAGTAGACGGCGACCGCGATCGGCAGCAGCACGAACCCGACGAACAGCACGAGTGCCGGGCTCAGCAGCAGCGCGAGCTCCAGCCGGGTGCCCCTGCGGTTCGACCAGGGGCCCGGCCGGCGGGCCGGCCGCGGGTCAACGCGGCCGGCCTTGCCTTGTGGTGCCGTGACTGCGGAAGCGGTCACTTGTTCGCGACCGCCTTGGTGAAGGCGTCGACGATGCCCTGCGGGGTGCCCTTGCCGGCGAAGAAGTCGGCGATGGCGTCGTTGAGCGCCTGCCCGACGCTGGTGGGCAGCGCCTGGTCGAAGTACACCTGGATGTACGGGGCCTTGTTCAGGTACTCCTGCACGGTCTTGAGCGAGGGGTCCTGGATGGCGGAGATCGCCGCCGGGTTCGCCGGCAGGCTGATCGTGTTCGACTGCACCAGCTTCTGCTGCACGGGGGCGCTGGCGATGTACTTGAGGAAGTCGGCGCACGCGGGGCCGGCCTTGACGGCGCAGGAGAAGCCGTCACCGCCGCCGAGCGCGGTGCCGGGGGTGCCCTTGCCGCCGGCGACGGTCGGGAACGCGAACCAGCCGAGCTTCTTCGCGAACTCCTTGTCCTCGGTCAGCGGGATCATCGTGGGCAGCTCCCAGTCGCCCTGCAGCTCCATCGCGGCCTTGCCGTTGGCGACGAGCCCGGCGGAGCTGCCGGCGCCCTGCTGGGCGGGAGTGCCGAGGAACGCGTCCTGGAACGGTTTGGTGTCCAGGAACGCCTTGAGGTCCTCACCGGCCTTGACCCAGCACGGGTCGTCCATCTTGAGGTTCTTCACGGTGTTCTTCACCGTGTCCAGGGAGCACTCCCGGATCGCGAAGTAGGACCACCAGAACGCGTCGGGCCACTTGTCCTTGCTGCCGATGGCGATCGGGGCGATGTTCTTCGCCTTCAGCTTGACGACGGCGGCGTTGAGCTCCTCCATCGTGGTCGGCGGGGCGGTGATGCCGGCAGACGCGAAGAGGTCGGTGCGGTACCAGAAGCCGACGACGTGCAGGCCGAAGGGCACGCCGTACTGCTTGCCCTCGACCTGCCAGCCGGTGGCGCCGGCGCCGAGCTCCTTGATCCAGCTCGACGTGGCGTCGGTGATGTCCA
This sequence comes from Dactylosporangium sp. NPDC005555, assembly GCF_040605635.1. Classification (NCBI taxonomy): domain Bacteria; kingdom Bacillati; phylum Actinomycetota; class Actinomycetes; order Micromonosporales; family Micromonosporaceae; genus Dactylosporangium; species Dactylosporangium sp. NPDC005555. Next base: position 88,519 of record NZ_JBEXDG010000033.1, on the reverse strand, counting down.
GGATCTTGCCGGACTCCACCTGGGTGGCCAGGGCGCCGCCGCCCCACTGCTGGAAGATGCTCGGCGGGTTCGGCGACTGCAGCGCCACCGAGATCTTCGTCTTCAGTGCCTCGTTCTGTGCCGGTTCGACCTTGAACGACACGTTGGGGTGCTCACTGTGGTACTGGTCGGCGACTGACTGCCAGACGCCTTTGCCGGGCTCCTGGGCGGCGTTGTGCCACCAGGTCAAGGTCGTGGCGGCGTTCGGGTCGCCGCTCGATCCAGGGTCGTCGTCGCCGCATGCGGTCAGGGAGGGCACGGCCATCGCCAATGCGACGGCGATCGTGGCCAGCCTCCGTGGGGTGCTCAGGCGGACGTTCAAAGTGATCATCTCCTGACGGGGGCGAGCCGAGCCGAAGGGCTCGGCCCTCGATGACCGCAGAGTCTCCGCCTCAGGAACAACGCTTGTCAATCGTTGTTGATATCGTTATCGGAAGTTACTCTGCCCTCGTGAAGCCCAGCTCTCGAATCACGATCCGGGACGTCGCCGCGACTGCGGGCGTCTCGGTGGCGACGGTGTCCAAGGTGCTCAACGCCCGTTACGGCGTGTCCGCCGCCACCAGCGCGCACGTCCAGGCCGTCATCCGGGACCTGGGTTACGAGGCCAGCCTCGTGGCGCAGAGCCTGCGCAACCACAAGACCAACGTGATCGGCATCCTCGTCGCCGACCTGGAGCCCTTCAGCACCGAGCTGCTCAAGGGCGCCGCGAAGGCGATCAAGGGCACCGGCTACGAGCTGGTCGTCTACTCCGCCGGCGGGCGCACCAGCGACCAGGCGGGCTGGGAGCAGCGGTATCTGTCCCGGCTGTCCGGCACCCTCATCGACGGTGCCGTCCTGGTCACCCCGACCGTGGTCGACATCGGCCATGACGTCGGTCAGGGCACCGCCGTCGTGGCCGTCGACCCGCACGCCGGCCCGTCCGGCCTGCCGACCGTCGACTCCGACAACCTCAACGGCGCCAGGCTCGGCACCCAGCACCTGCTCGACCTCGGCCACCGCCGCATCGCGATGATCACCGGCCGGCCCGACCTCGAGTCGTCCCGGCTGCGCGAGCAGGGCTTCCGCGACGCGATGCGCGACGCCGGCGTGCCCGTCGACCCGGAGCTGATCGAGATCGGCGACTACGACCCCGACTCGTCCGCGGCCGCGGCCCGGCTGCTGCTCGGCCGCCCGGACCGGCCCACCGCCGTGTTCGGCGCCAACGACGTCTCCGCGATCGCCGCGGTCGAGGTCGCCGCGTCGATGGGGCTGCGGGTCCCCGACGACCTGTCCGTCGTCGGCTTCGACAACGTGCCCGAAGCGGCCCTCGCCAGCCCCGCCCTCACCACCGTCGAGCAGCCGATCCACGCTATGGGGCACCGCGCGATCGAGCTGCTGATCAGGCTCATCCACGGCGAGGACGTCGACGCGACCCACGTCCGGCTCCCGACCCGGCTCGTGGTGCGGCACTCGACCCGCGCCCTCTGACCCGGTTTCCCTCGCCCCTGAAAGTTTCACGACCGAGCCCGCGCGCAACGCCGCACGCGGCGCCCTGTGCCACCCTGCACGAACATTGGAGCCCGAGCGTGACACTCGACAGCGGCGTCTCCGCCGGAACCTGGCGGGACACCACGGCGCCCGCGTCCGCACGCGTGGCCGACCTGATGACCCGGATGACCCTGCGCGAGAAGGTCGCGCAGATGTACGGCGCCTGGCTCGACGTCGACGACAGCGCCGGGGAGGTGGCCCCGCACCAGCACGAGCAGACCCCGGACCCGATCGACTGGCGCGACCTCATCCCCCACGGCCTCGGCCAGATCACCCGCGCCTACGGCACCACCCCGATCGCGCCCGCCGACGGCGCCCGGCGGGTCGCCCGCCTGCAACGCGACATCGTCGCCGCCGGCCGCTTCGGCATCCCGGCGATCGTCCACGAGGAGTGCCTGACCGGCCTGGCCGCGTGGCAGGCGACGATCTACCCGGCGCCGCTGTCGTGGGGCGCCAGCTTTGACCCGGCCCTCGTCGAGCGGATGGGCGCCCAGATCGGCCGCACCATGCACCGTCTCGGCATCCAGCAGGGCCTCGCCCCCGTCCTGGACGTCGTGCGGGACCTGCGCTGGGGCCGCGTCGAGGAGACCATCGGCGAGGACCCGCACCTGGTCGGCACCATCGGCGCCGCGTACGTGCGCGGCCTGGAGTCCGCCGGGGTCGTCGCCACCCTCAAACACTTCGCGGGCTACTCCGCGTCCCGCGCCGGGCGCAACCTCGCGCCGGTGTCCGTCGGGCCGCGCGAGCTCGCCGACGTGCTGCTGCCACCGTTCGAGATGGCGTTGCGCGCCGGCGCCCGCTCCGTCATGAACAGCTACACCGACGTCGACGGCGTCCCCGTCGCCGCCGACGGCACCCTGCTCACCGACCTGCTCCGCGGGCGGCTCCGCTTCGACGGCACCGTCGTGTCCGACTACTTCGCGATCGCGTTCCTGCAGACGCTGCACAGCGTCGCCGGGTCCCGCGCCGACGCCGCCGCCCTCGCGCTGCGCGCCGGGATCGACGTCGAACTGCCCGGCGCCAACTGCTACGGCGCGCCGCTGCTGGGCGCCGTCGAGGCCGGCGAGATCGACGAGGCCCTCATCGACCGGGCCGTCACCCGTATCCTGCTGCAGAAGTGCGCCCTCGGCCTGCTCGACCCGGACTGGGACCCCGACCCGCCCTTCGTCGACGGGTCCACTGTGGACATCGACGGGCCGCGGGAGCGGGCCCTCGCGAAGGAGCTCGCCGAGCGCTCCGTCGTGCTGCTGCGCAACGAGGCCGCGCTGCCGTTGCGGCCCGGCACCCGGCTCGCCGTCGTCGGCCCCGGCGCCGCGGAGCCCGGGGCGATGCTCGGCTGCTACTCGTTTCCCCGGCACGTCCTCGTCCACCACCCCGGCGTCCCGGCCGGGGTGCCGATCCCGTCGGTGCTCGACGCGTTGCGGGCCGGCTACGACGTCACCTACGCGCAGGGCTGCCCCGTCGCCGGCGACTCCCCGCAGACCGCCGCGGACATCGCCGCCGCGGCCGGGGCCGCCGCGGCCGCCGACGTGTGCGTCGCGGTGCTCGGCGACCTGTCGGGGCTCTTCGGCGGCGGCACCTCCGGCGAGGGCTGCGACGCGAGCGACCTGCGGCTGCCGGGCAGGCAGGAGGAACTCCTCGAGGCGCTCCTCGCCACCGGGACCCCGGTCGTGCTGGTGCTGCTCGTCGGGCGCCCGTATGAGCTGTCCCGGCAGGTCGACCGGCTCGCCGCCGTCGTGTGCGGGTTCTTCCCCGGCGAGGAGGGCGCCGCCGCCATCGAGGGTGTCCTCAGTGGACGGATCGACCCGTCGGGGCGGCTGCCGGTGAGCTTCCCGGGCGCCGGCGCCGCCCAGCCGTCGACGTACCTCGCCGCACCACTCGCCCGGCGCAGCGGGGTCAGCACCGTCGACCCGACCGCCCTCTTCCCGTTCGGCCACGGGCTGTCGTACACGACGACCACCTGGGGCGACGTCGCACCCGCGCCGGCGGGCGGCTGGCCGACGGACGGCACCGTGGAGGTCTCGCTGCCGGTCACGAACGACGGCGACCGCCCCACGAGCACCGTCGTCCAGGTGTACCTGCACGACCCGGTCGCCGAGGTGGCCCGGCCGGAGCGGCAGCTGATCGCGGCGGCCCGCGTGGACCTCGCCCCGGGGCAGTGCCGCACGGTCACGTTCGGGCTGCACGCGGACCTGCTGTCCTACACGGGCCGCGACGGGCACCGCCTGGTCGAGCCCGGCGACGTCGAGCTGCGCGTCGCACGGTCCAGTGCGGACGTCCACGCCGCGGTCCGTATCCCCGTCGCCGGCCCGCGCCGCGTCGTCGGCCACGACCGCCACCTGCACCCGCGGGTGTCCGTCTCGGACTGAGCCGCACCGGCGTCCGCGCCGGACCGGGCCACGCCGTCGTCCACTTCGGACCCGGCAACGCGGAAGGGCGGGACCCGCACCGGGTCCCGCCCTTCGTCATGCGGTCAGACGGCCGTGCAGGCGCTGCCGTTCAGGGTGAACGCGGACGGCTTGCCCGTGTTGCCGGAGTGGTTCGCCTGGAACCCGAACGACGCCGAACCGCCCGGCGGGATCGACGCGTTGTAGCTCACGTTCCGCGCCGTCACCGCCCCCGAGGCGGGTGCGACGGTCGCGTTCCACGCCGACGTGACGGCCTGCCCCGACGGGAGCGTGAACCCGAGGGTCCACCCGTTGACCGCCGTGGTGCCGCCGTTGGTGATCGTGACGTCCGCGGTGAGCCCCGTGTTCCAGGCATTCACCGTGTACGCCACGCGGCAACCACCGGCCGGCGGGTTCGACGGACTCGACGGCGGGTTCGACGGCGGGTTCGACGGTGACGCCGGCGGCGACGAGGTCGGCGGTGTCGGACTCGTGCCGCCGGACAGCCCGAAGAACGCGATCACCATCGCGGCCTGTCCGGCCAGGGGGAGGTTGTGCCCGACGCCGGCGATGCTGATCCCCTCGACCGGTGCCATGGTGCCCGCGTTGCCGTAGCGGGTGCGGGTCCAGTTGGCCTGCGGCTGGTCGGTGAGGACCGGCGTCTGGCTCACCCCGAGCACGTTCGTCCACTGCTCGATCTCCTCGCCGAAGTTCGGGTAGGCGAGGGTGGTGTCCGTCGTGCCGTGGAAGACCTGCATGCGCGGGCGCGGCCCGGTGTATCCCGGGTAGGCGGCCCGGACCAGGTCACCCCACTGCTGCGGCGTCTTGTTCAGCTGCCCGCTGGAGCAGGTGCTGTTCCACGACGAGCCGTCGGTGGTGGCGAAGCAGCCGAACGGCACCCCCATGAACGCGGCACCGGCCTTGAACACGTCCGGGTAGTCGCCGAGCAGCACGTTGGTCATCATGCCGCCGGACGACGCGCCGGTGACGAACACGCGGCTGGGGTCCGCGTTGTTGTGCTGCTGCACGTACGTCACCATCGACATGATCCCGACGGGGTCGCTGCCACCGCCGCGCCGCAGCGCCTGCGGCGACGACACGTCGAAGCAGTTGCCGCTGCGGGTCGCCGACGGATAGACGACGATGAAGCCGTAGCGGTCGGCGAGCGACGCGAACTCCGTGCCGGAGTAGAACGCCGGCCCCGAGCCGGTGCAGTAGTGCACGGCCACGACGACCGCCGGGCGGGCGGCGACGGTGTTCGGCACGTACAGGTGCATGCGCAGGTTCGTCGGGTTGGTGCCGAAGTTCGTCACCTCGGTCAGCGTCGCCGCGGCGGCCGGCGACGCGAGCAGGGTGATGCCGGCGACGGCGAGGACCGCGGCCGCCGCGGCCGCTGTGATGGCTCTTCTCAGGCGCATCCGCTGGTCCTCCTCAGCTCGCGGCGCAGGTGGGGCTGAGCGTCCCGGCGGTGCCGGTGGCCTGGAAGCCGAACTCGGTGTACTGCCCTGCGCTGATCTGCCCGTTGTAGGCGACGTTGCTGAACGTGTTGCCGGACCTGGTCGTGTTCCACGAGTTGGTGAGGGTGGCACCGCTCGGCAGCGGCAGCGTGACCGCCCACCCCTTCGTGCCGGCGGCGCCGGCGGTGACGCGGACGGTGGCGACGAACCCGCCCTGCCACTGGTTCACCGACACGGTCGCGGTGCAGCCACCCGACGGGATCGGCGGCTGCGAGCTCGGCGGCGCCGAGCTGCTGCTGCTCACCGGCGGCGTGCTCGGCGGGGTTCCGCCGCCGAGGGCCGCGAGGGTGCTCGTGTAGGCGGCCTTCTTGTTGCCGTTGCCGTCGAACAGCAGCGGCGTGCCCGACGCCCGCCACGAGTCGCTGTCCCGGATGCCCCACACGGTGATGCCGGTGCAGCGGGTCACGGCGAGGCAGGCCCGCGTCACGGCGGCGAAGTTGTTGGCCTGGGTCGTGCCGGAGCCCTCGATGTCCAGCTCGGTGATCTGCACGTCGACGCCGAGGTTCGCGAAGCGCTGCAGGTTGGCCTGGTAGTCCGACGGGACGGGGCTGGCGCTGTTGAAGTGCGACTGGAAGCCGACGCAGTCGATCGGCACACCGCGGGCCTTGAAGTCCTGCACCATCGCGTAGACGGCGTTGGACTTCGCGTTCTGCCCGTCGGTGTTGTAGTCGTTGTAGCAGAGCTTCGCGCCCGGGTCCGCGGCCCGCGCGGTGCGGAACGCGACCTCGATCCAGTCGTTGCCGGTCCGCTGCAGGTTCGAGTCCCGCCGCCCGCCGCCGCCACCGTCGGCGAACGCCTCGTTGACGACGTCCCACGCGTAGATCTTGCCCTTGTAGTGCGTGGCCACCTGCGTCACATGGTTCACCATCGCGTTGCGCAGCGCCGTGCCCGACATGTTCTGCGCCCAGCCCGGCTGCTGCGAGTGCCACGCGAGCGCGTGCCCACGGACCCGCTGGTTGTGCGACTGCGCCCGCGACACGATCTGGTCCGCGGACCCGTAGGAGAACGATCCCTGCGTGGGCTCGGTCGCGTCCCACTTCATCTCGTTCTCCGGCGTCACCATGTTGAACTCGCGGTCCAGGATGCCGCTGTACACGGAGTCGCTCAGCTTGTACGCCGCGACCGCCGTGCCGAAGTAGCGCCCTTGCTCGGCGGCGGCCGCACCGAGCGTGGACGCGGCGGCGTCCGCGGTCGACGCGATACCCAGCGCCACCACGACGGCCAGGGCACCCGCCCCGGCGGCGCCGAGCGCCCGCTTTCGATTCCTGTCCATTGTTCAGCCCTTCGTTTCGAAACATTGTTCGGCGGGGACCCGCTCAGCATCATCGAGTTCCGGCACTGCCAGACCCACCCGCGGCCGGATTTCCCGCGGGTGGCCGGTGCCGCCCTGATGACACCCACCGACCTGGCGATTTTCGAAAAACTCATCCTGAAACTTTCATTGATCGACGCCGAGGTTTCCTGTTTTCATGACGATGCGACTTTCGGTTCTCGGCCTTTTCGTTGGGAGACCATGACAATGGTGCGGTTACGGTTCGAGGGGCACCGGGACGCGGCCGGGCCGCTCACCATCGGGCAGCGCAACATCGCGAAGTGGCTCCTCGACGCACCGCACGCGCCGGCGGCGGTGCTGGCGCAGTCCTTCGACGTCCCGCCGGGCGTGTCCCTGCCGGACATCGCGGCGTGTTTCGAGGTGCTGCTGTGCCGGCACGAGGGGCTGCGCAGCACGTACCGGCTCGGCGACCCCGGCTCGCAGCGGGTCCTCGCCTCCGGATCCCTGCCACTGCTCGTCGCCGACGGGCCGTCCCTGACCCCCCTGCTGCGCGCCCGGCCCTTCGACCTCGCGGCGGCGCCGCCGGTGCGGTTCGGCGCCGGTGTCCACAATGGAGCCGTCGTCGCCGCGGCCGTCGTCTGCTCCCACATCGCCGTGGACTTCCAGGCCCTCGCCGTCCTCGCCGCCGAGTTCGCCGAGATGATCCGCGACCCGGCCGCCCGCGTCGCCGGGCCGCCCCGCCCGCAACCGCTGGACCGCGCCACCCTGGAGTCGCGACCCGCCCGCGCCCGCCGCATGGAGCTGTCGCTGCGGCACTGGGAGCGTTCGCTGCGGGTCGCACCCGCGCACCCGTACGTCAGGGCGCGCACCGCACCGGCGAGGGGCTCCGGCGCGTGCGGCATGTCCTCCCCAGCCGCCGCCGCGGCCCTGTCGCACATCGCGGCCCGCACGGGCGCCAGCCGCCCCTCGATCGTGCTCGCCGCCTTCTGCGCGCTGCTGTCCCACCGCACCGGCGACGACACCTGCCGGTTCGTCACCCTGTCGGCGAACCGTTTCGAGTCCGACCTGCTGCGATACGTCGGTACCCTGGCCCAGTCGACGTTCCTGACCGTCCCCACCGGCGGCGCCACCTTCGACACCCTGGTCGGCCGCTGCTTCGGCGCGGTCCTGCAGGCCGGCCTGCACGGCACTTACGACGTCTACCGCCAGCACGAGCGCTCCTCGCCGATCACCGCGTCGCGCGGCATCGCCCCGACGTTCGAGCCCGTCTTCAACAGCGTCGTCATGGACACCGCCCCTTCCGCCGCCCAGGACTCCTCAGGCTCCTCGGGGAACCCCGCTCCGGCCGCGGCGACCGAGACGCAGTGGGTCGACATGCCGCCGACCGACATCCTGCTGCGCTTCGACCTCGGCGGCGTCGACGGCGCCCTGGTCGCCCGCCTGTGGAGCGGCGACACCGGCCGCGTGGACCGCTCCGAGGTCTCGTCGCTGCTCCTCGCGCTGGAGCGGCTCATCGTCACCGCCGCGGACGGCGACCTCTCCCCCGCGGCCGTCGTCGCCGCGCTCGGCCTGCCCCCGCTCGAACGCCCACCGGGCTGGCTCCTCGTCGACCACTGCTGGATCGACCTCGCCGAGGTCCAGTCCCTGCTCGACCTCGCGCTGGCCCCGGCACCGTGCCGGGTCTTCACCGCGGTGGACGGTGTGCCGCTCGTGGCCTACGTCGCGGTCGTCCCGGGCGGCCCCGCCACCGCGGAGGAGGCCCACCAGCGCTGCCTGGCCGCCCTGCCCGGCCGCCACGCGGCGATGACCCCGCGCCACTACGTCCTGTGCGCGCGGCCTCCGTCCGATGTGGACGACCCGCTGTCCTGGCGGGCGGCCCCCGTCGTTTCCGAGGGCACCGGCCGCCCCGTCGCGCCGGCCCTGACCCGCGCCTGACACCCGATGCGGATCTGGAACCGGCTCTCCGGCCGCGCCGGGAAACGCGACGGGTCAGGCCGACTCGAGGACGGGGTCCGGCGCAGCGGGAACCGCGGCGGCGGTGACCAGGTCGCGGCGGCGGGCCAGCCAGGTGATCGCCGCGGCGTACAGCGGGAACATCGCCAGGTCGACAGCGAGGATCTGCCACTGCGCGTCGGCGGCGTTCGCGGACGAGGTGAGCTCCCCGAACGCCGCGGACGCGCCCATCGCGACCAGGTTGTTGACCAGGTGCAGGGCGATCGCCGCCTCCAGGCCGCCGGTGCGGACCACGAGCCAGCCGGTCACCGCGCCGAAGAGGATGAGGTCGATGAAGCCCCAGGGGGTGCCCGCGCCGTGGATGGCGGCGAAGGCGACCGCCTGGACGCCGATCGGCAGCCACGGGGCTCGGACGAACGCGCCGACGGCCTGCAGGAGCCAGCCGCGGCACAGGTACTCCTCGGCGGCGGTCTGCAACGGCACAAGGACGAGCAGCATCAGCAGGGCGGCTGCGAACGGGCCCGCACCGACCCAGCCGCCACCGGACGAGACCTCCTCCGTGGGGCCGGTCGTCAGGACGGACAGGACGGTGTCGGCCACCAGGATCAGCGCCATCGCCGGCACCGCCACCATCAGGCAGACGCCGAGCCAGCCCAGCCGCAGCCGGCCCTGCACCGACGAGACCGTCCCGGGGCGGCGGCGCTGCACCCACCAGGCGGCGAGCGCCACGCACGGGATCAGGGCGCCGAGCGTCAGCAGCTCGACCCCGAAGCCGCCGGTGTCGCCCCAGTCGCTGACGCCGTCCGCGCCGACCGGACGGCCCACGACCATCCCGATGGCGTCCGCGAACGCGTACACGACGCCGACCGCGACGAACCAGGACACCACCAGGACGAGGGTGCCCACCACGGGCCGCCACCAGCGGTGCGAGGCGGTGCGCGCCAGCCGGTGGTAAGGGACGCTGCTGTACACCCGCAAAAGTTAACGCATGCAAGCGGATGACGTGGTCCCGCTGGGGCGGACCGGGCCGACGGTGAGCCGGCTCAGGACATCTGGGCGGACCCGCCGCCGGGTGTCGGACCCGCCTCGACGAGGTCACGGCGAGCGCCGAGCTCCTGACCCGTCCGGTGCCGCCGCGGCTGTGGCGGGCGCTGCGGGACGGCACACACCTTCGAGCATGAGGTCGATCGAGCGGATCGCGGCGTCCGCGTCGGCGGTCTCCACGACGCCCTCGACCATCGTGCACAGCAGCGCCAGATCGGACGGGGCCAGGTCGGCGCGGACGTGACCGGCCTGCTGGGCCAGGCGCAGCGGCGCGGCGAGCGTCGTGATCATGCGTTGCTGATACCGGTCCCGCGTCTGCCGATCGAGGCGCCGCACGTGCAGCACCAGCGGCCGCATCGCGATCTGGGTGCGCAGCAGCTCGGCGAGGAGGTCGCGGAAGGCGGCGGGACGGTCGGCGTTCGCGGCGACGAGGGCCTCCAGCCGCGCCAGCTCGTGCGCGATGACGGCGGCGGTCAGCGCCTGCCGGTCCGGGAAGTGCCGGTAGAGGGTGGCCTGGCCGACGCCGGCCCGGCGGGCGATCTCCGGCATGAGCACGGTGGAGTGCCGGCCCAGCATCATCTCCGTGGCCGCCTTCAGGATCGCCGAGCGGTTGCGCTGCGCGTCCCGGCGACGCGGCGTCTGGACTCCGTACAGCACGGGGCCGACCACCTCCAAGCAGCCACGACAGCGACTCATGTTACCCGCTGGTAACGATAATGTCATGAACTTCAAATTCTCGGTACGCGCTTCTACGCTCCCGCCACCCCTGTTCCCTCTGAAGGAGAGCGCATGGCGAAGCGCCTGTCCGTCCGCCTGCTGTCCGTGCTCGCCGCGGCCGCCCTCACCGCGGCGGCCCCCGCCACCGCCACCCCCGCCACCGCCGCCTCTGTGCCGGCGGCCGCGTCGGCGACCTCCGCCGTTCCCACGACCGGGTTCCGGTTCGTGGACATCGCCGGCTCCGGCGGTGTCGTGCTCAAGGCCAACGTGATCGCCCCGTCCGCCGCCGGTCGCTACCCGGCGATCGTGTTCCCCGCCAGCTGGGGGCTCAACGACCTCGAGTACATCGCCCAGGCGAGAACCCTCGCGGGCCGCGGCTACGTCGTCGTGTCCTACACGCCGCGCGGCTGGTGGGCCTCCGGCGGCGAGATCGACACCGCCGGGCCGAAGGACATGGCCGACCTGTCCGCCGTCATCGACTGGGCTCTTTCGAACACCGCCGCCGACCCTTCCCGGATCGGCGCGGCCGGCATCTCGTACGGTGCCGGCATCAGCCTCCTCGGGTCGGCCTTCGACCCCCGCATCCGCGCCGTCGTCATGATGAGCGGCTGGACCGACCTCGTCTATTCGCTCTACGGCGACCAGACCCGGCACCAGCAGTCGGCCGGGCTGCTGCAGCTCGCCGCGGGGCTGCTCGGCAACGCCGGGCCCGACCTGTCCGGCAAGCTCGCCGACTTCAACGCCAACCGCAACATCCCACAGATCATGGCCTGGGCGGGTGTACGGTCCGCGGCGACCTACCTCGACGCCATCAACGCCAACCGGCCGGCCGTCCTGATCGCGAACTCGTGGGGCGACTCGATCTTCCCGCCGAACCAGCTCGTCGACTTCTACGGCCGCCTCGCCGGGCCGAAACGCCTGGAACTGCGCCCCGGCGACCATGCGATCGCCGAGCTCACCGGCGTCATCGGCCTGCCGAACGAGGTGTGGGCGAGCGCGTACCGATGGTTCGACCAGTACCTCGCCGGGGTCGACACCGGGATCGGCTCGGAGCCGCCGGTGCTCGTCAAGCCGCACAACGCCGCGAGCGAGAGCTATGCCGCGTGGTCCTCGCTCAGCGGGAGTGTCCGCCGGTACGGCCTGGGCCAGATCCGCTGGTGGGACGGCACCGGGCTGCTCGGGGGAAGCCCCAGCACGGGCTGGAGCAAGACCCTGCCGTCCGACCTGAACACCACCGCCGACGGCGGGGTCGTCCTGCTCACCAACGGCGCGGCGGCTCTCACCGGCATCCTGCCGCAGATCTGGCTGCCGACCGTCGACCGCCTCCGCGCCGGCGTCTGGGCCTCCGACCGGCCGTCGACCGTCCAGCGGATCCGGGGCGTGCCGAAGGTGCACCTGAACCTCACGGGTACCGCCGCCCAGGGCACCCTCGTGGCATACCTGTACGACCTGGACGGCGCCGGCAACGCGAAGCTCATCACGCACGCGCCCGTGTCGTGGCAGGGCACCGCGACCGGGAGCCGCAGCGTGGACGTGTCCCTGTCGGCGACGGCGTACGACGTGCCGGCCGGGCACTCGCTGACCCTCGTCGTCGACACGACCGACCCGCTGTACTACGACGCGAACACCCTCGGCGGCTCCGTCACCGTCGCCGGCGGCTCCTATGTGGACGTGCCCCTGCGGTAGCAGTGATCCACGACGCACGACAGGTGTCGGCGGCGCGACCGTGTGGTCGTCCGCCGGCGCCTACCGTGGCGGGCATGAAGCGGCTCGCCCTCGTCCTCATGGTCCTCGCGCTGTCCGCCTGCGCCGCCGAGCCGTTCAGCGACGGCGACGGCAAGCGCATCCGCCTCGCCGCCGAGCAGCTCTTCGGCGAGCTGGAACGCGCCGACTACACCACCGCCGCGTCGCACTGGTGCGCGTCGTCCGGGACCCCGCCGACCGCCGCCGAGCTGCGGGACGGTTTCGCCGCGTACCCGCGACCGTGGAAGACGAAGATGGTCTCCTCGCAGCACACGCCGGGCGGCACCGGCACCGTCAACCTGACCCTCACCGACGGCTCCGGCACCGACCACCCCTACAACGTCGACTTCACCATGGCCGGCGGCGCCACCCAGGTCTGCGACGTCAGCACCGGCACCATGCACATCGACGTCGAGATCTGACGCCACCGGTCCCGGCGGACAACGCCGGGCGGCGGCGGAGACGGCACGTCAGAGCACGGACCGCAGCTTGACCGCGAACTCCTCGGGTTTGCCGGCGTAGCCGAACTCTCCGCCCAGGAAGCCGCCGTGGTGGCTGGGGAACACGGTGGCCTCCTGGCCGAGCAGCGCGGCGGTCGCGACGGCGGTCCGCGCCGTGTAGGTCCCCGCCGACTCCTCCCCCACCGCGACCACGATCCGGGTCGGCGCGGCGGCGAGGGCCGCGACGTCCGGCCGGTAGTCGGTGACCGCCCACGACCGCTTCGACAGCAGCGGGTCGTCGCGGGTCCCGTCATCCTCGACAGGCATCCCGAACATCGCCGGGTCCGGGGCCGGCTGCGCGAAGTACTCGTCGGTGAACTCGCCCTGCCACGACGTCATGGCGATGAACGCCGCCATGCCGGCGCCCCAGCCCTTCGCCTCGTACGCGTCATTGAAACCGGCCCGGGCCCGCTCCGCGCCGGCCGCGTCGGGCAGGACGGTGCTCAGCGGCGGCTCGTGCGCCACCAGGGTGGCGACGTCGCCGGGGTGCGTGGCGACCAGTTCGAGGGCGGTGACGGCGCCGCCGCTGCTGGCGAACACGTCGACCGGTCCCGCGCCGAGCGCGCCGATCAGCGCGTGCAGGTCCGTCGCCTGCTGCTGCGGCGTGTTGTCGGTCCCGCCGTCGGAGCGCACGCTGCGGCCGAGCCCGCGCGGGTCGTACGTGACGACGGTGCGGTCCTCGAAGTGCCCGGCGAGGACGGTGAACCCGTCCGCGGTCATCGGCTGGCCGATCATGAACAGCACGGGCTGCCCGCCTGCGGGCGGCAGCGGCCCGCGGACGTCGTAGACCAGGTCGGCCCCCGGCAGCGCGAGGGTGTGTGTCTGCGTCTGCACCATGCGACCGAGCCTATGCCCCGGTACCTGCCGGACGGGCCCGTCCGACAGGTACCGGCGCTGGACACGGCGTCTGGCGTGGCGCGTCCCGTCCGTACGCCTGATATCCGAAATAACCCCTAGGTGAATCTTTTCACTGTTTAAGGTGATTTCTGGTATCAGGTCAACGGGGAGAGCAGTTGAAGCAGACATTCGGTGCCTGCCGCGGCAGTGGTGCGGCAGCAGGCACTCGCAGACGACGGGGGACGGCCGCCATGGCCGTGACCGTCGCGTTCACCGGCGTGATGGTTCCGTTCTTCCACCAGGCTCCGGCCGCGGCGGCCGGGGTGCCGTGCACCCCGGTCAACTACACCGACTGCATGCGGTTCGCGTACACGGGGGCGGACCAGACGTTCACCGTGCCGGCCGGCATCACCTATCTCGACGTCGACGTCTTCGGCGCCGGCGGGGCCGACTCGCTGGAGGGCAAGGGCGGCGGGGGCGGCTGGGCCACCGGGACCGTCACGGTCACGCCCGGCGAGGTGCTCACCATCACCGTCGGCGAGCGCGGCAAGCCGGACTCCGCGGTGCCCACCTACGGCGGCGGCGGCCGCGGCGGCATGGCCGTCGTGGGCGCGGCACAGGAGCACGGCACCGGCCGCGAGGAGAACGGCAACGACGACGGCGGCAGCGGCGGCGGCATGTCCGCGGTCTGGCGCACCTCGTCCGGCGTGGGCCCGCTGCTCATCGCCGGTGGCGGCGGCGCCGCCGCGGTCGACACCGCCAACGACGGCGGCGGGGGCGGCGGCTCCAGCGGCGGCGGCGGAGCCGGTGGCGCCACGGCCGGCGCCGGTGGCACGCAGATGACCGCCGGCGCGGCCGGCAACAACGGCTGCGGGGAGGGCGACGACGGCGCGTCGCTGGCCGGCGGCGCGGGCGGCGACGGCTACAAGCCCGGCGGCGGCGGTGGCGGCGGCTACTTCGGCGGTGGCGGCGGCGACTGCCAGGCGAGCTTCGCCAGCATCGTCTTCGCGGGCTCCGGCGGCGGCGGCTCCGGATACAAGCACACCACCGGCGTCTCCGGCGCCTACATCTACGCGGCGGTCGACGAGAAGTCCGCCGCCGACGGGCAGGCGCAGAAGACCGCCGGCAAGGGCGACCACGAGCAGCACGGCGAGGTCGTGATCCAGTGGGTCACGCCGCCGACCGCGTCGCCGCTGACGTCGACCGGCCCCTTCAACACGGCGCAGAGCGCCACGGCGACCATCCCCGCCTCGGGCCAGATCTTCCTGCTCAACTCCGAGAACGCGCAGGTCGGCACGGTCACGGTCGCCGGGCAGGGCACCTATGTGCTGAACTCGGGCACGGGCGTCATCACGTTCACCCCGGTCGACGGCTACTCCGGCACCGCCACGCCCGTCACCTACCGGGTGAAGGTCGGTGAGATCAACGCGCAGTCGACGTACACGCCGACGGTCGGGGCCGGGCCGCCGGTCAGCACCGGGCCGCAGCCCACGGCACTGACCAGCACCGGCGTCGGCACCGCGCCGCAGAGCGCGACCGCGACGGTCCCGGCCGGCAACACGGTCACGCTGGTCGGCACCGCCGGCCTGCCGGGCACGAGGGTGACGGTCGCGCAGCAGGGCACGTACGTGCTGGACCCGGCGTCGGGTGTCATCACGTTCACGCCCGTCGCCGGGTTCCAGGGCACGGCGACGCCCGTCGCGTACCGGCTGACGAACGCCGCGGGCCTGACCGGCGACTCCACGTACACGCCGACGGTCACGAAGCCGGCCGGGCCGAACCCGGCGGCGAAGACCACCTCGGGCCTCGGCACCGTGATCCAGACGGTCGCCGTGGACCTGCCCGCGGCGGGCAAGGTCGGCTACGTGTCCGGTGGCGCCGTGACCCCGACGCTCACCGTGGAGGGCAAGGGCACCTACGGCTTCGACGAGACCGCCAGGACGCTGACGTTCACGCCGTTCCCCGGCTACATCGGGGTCGTCGCCGCCGCCACCTACCGGGTCACCGACGGCTACGGGCAGCACGGCGACGCGACCTACACGGCGACGGTGACCATCCCGCCGCCGCCGGCCGCGCCGGACCGCACCACGAGCGGTGAGGGTGTCACGCCGCAGACGGCGACGCTGCCGGTGCCGGCGAAGGGCACCATCGCGCTGATCGACGCCGACGGCAACCAGGTCACGTCGCTGTTCTTCCCGAACAAGGGCACGTACACGCTGCAGCTCGCGGCCCCGGCCGGCGCCGCGGTCGCCGCGGGCGCCTCCATCGCGGCGGCCGGCACGGGCGCCTCCATCGCGGCGGCCGGCACGGTGCCGAACCCGTCGCCGTCGCCGGGATCCGCGACCGTCGTCTTCACGCCGGTCCTGGGCTTCCACGGCCAGCTGCCGCCGGTCGACTACCGGGTCACCGACGCGTACGGGCAGACGGCGACGGCGACGTACACGCCGCTGGTCACGATCCCGGCCCCGCCGGCGCCGCCGAGCAAGACGACGTCGGGTCAGCCGGACCAGACGCAGTCGGCGACGCTGACGGTGCCGGCCGGTGGCTCGATCACGCTGCTGGACGCCAAGGGCAAGCCGGCGATCGTCGTGCGGATCCCGAACCAGGGCACGTACGTGCTGCAGCCGGCGAACGGGCACATCAGCTTCGTCGCGGTGTCCGGGTTCGCCGGCCAGGCGAAGGCGGTCCGGTACCGGGTGACCGACGCCTACGGTCAGGTGGCCGAGTCGACCTACTCGGCGTTCGTGTTCGGCACGGCCCTGGCCGTCACCGGGCTCGGGCTGCTCGACCTGATCCTCGTCGGCACGACGATGATCCCGACCGGTGCGACACTCATCGCGTTCGGCGGCCCGCGACGCCGGCGGCGCCTCGGGACCGCCTGACCGGCACCTTCGACCCTGCGCGGCCCGCTCGGCCGGAGCCGCGCGGGGTCGAGGTCACCTGCTGTTCAGCGCCCGCTGCAGCTGGACCTTGGTCATCGACGAGCGGCCCTTGATGTCGCGGCGCTTCGCCTCCGCGTACAGCTCGTCGCGCGACCCGCCCGTCTTCGGCCTGTCCGACGACTTCATCCTCGCCGACGGCTTGCCGAGCTCGCGCCAGCTGGTCTCGGTCATGTTGACGCCGTGGCGCTTCGCGGCGCGTTCGATGCGTTTGAACGCCTCGGTCCGCTCGGCGTCGGTCGCGTCGCGGACCTGGTCGAACCGGGCGATCGCGTTGCGCACGTGCGTCGCGTCGTTGAGCGGTTCCTTGCGCAGCCGGGGGAACGCGAACGCGCTGTCGGGCATCACGTCGCGGTCGTCGGTGTCCAGCTCGTTCCTGCTCTGTCTGCGTGCGGCCATATGGTCGCTGTACCCCGTCATCGGCCGGTCATGCGTTCACCGCCGCCGGCTCCCGCCCGGGGCCCTGTCACAGATGCGGGCCCAGGAGGGTGAGGTCGGCCGGGGACAGCCGGTCGCGGGCGGTCTTCGCCTGGTGCCAGTACGGGTAGAGGAGCTTGAGCGCGCTCGCGTCGTCGAGCCGCTCGCGTTCCTCGCCGGTGAGGACGAGGTCGGCGGCGGCGAGGTTGTCGGCGAGCTGCTCGCTGGTGCGGGCGCCGATCACCAGTGACGTGACGGCCGGGCGGCCGAGGATGTAGGCGAGGGCGACCTGCGCCGCCGACACGCCGTGCCCCGCGCCGATCTCGACGAGGACCTCCACCGTGTCGTAGAGCCGCTCCTGGTCGTGCACCGGCGGCTCGTCCCAGTCGCTGAGCTGCCGGGACCCGGCGGGGGCGGCGACGCCGCGACGGTACTTGCCGGACAGCAGCCCGCCCGCGAGGGGGCTCCACACGAGGACGCCGAGGTGCTGGTCGACGGCGGCGGGGATCAGCTCATACTCGGCGTCGCGGGCCTGCAGCGAGTAGTAGATCTGCTGGCTGACGGGGCGCGGCAGGCCGTGCAGGATCGCGGTGCCGACCGCCTTCATCAGCTGCCAGCCGGTGTAGTTGGACAGGCCGACGGAGCGGACCTTCCCGGCGCGCACCAGCAGGTCGAGGGCCTCGAACGTCTCCTGCAGCGGGGTGACGCCGTCCCATTCGTGCAGCTGGTAGAGGTCGATGTGGTCGGTGCCGAGACGGCGCAGGCTCGCCTCGCAGCCGGCGATGACGTGCTGCCGGGACAGGCCGGCGTCGTTGGGGCCGGGCCCCATCGGCATCCGCACCTTCGTGGCGACGAGCAGGTCGTCGCGGCGGCCCTTGATGGCCTCGCCGACGATCCGCTCGGACTCGCCGGCGGAGTAGACGTCGGCGGTGTCGATGAGGTTGACGCCGGCGTCGAGGCACATGTCGACCTGGCGGCGGGCCTCGGTCACGTCGGTGGCACCGACGGCCGCGAAGCCGCCCTTGCCGCCGAACGTCATCGTCCCCATGGTGAGGACGGAGACCATCAGACCTGACCTGCCGAGCGCGCGGTACTCCACGCCGCCACCATACCTATCCCCGCAGCCGTTCGAGTCCGTCCAGGAGCAGGTCCAGGGTGAACTCGAACTCGACCTGGCCGTCGCACCAGCCGAGGGTGGGGTCGGTCGCGGCGTGGACCTCGGCGGCGACCATCGCGGTCAGGTGCGGCATGGTGGCGGCGAGGGCCTCGAGCTCGGCCTCGGTGGCTTCGGCGTCCATGCTGCCGCCCGCGGCGGCGGGGCTGAACACCTCCTGCGCGAAGCCGAGCGGCATGCTGCCGAAGGCGTGCAGCGCGCGGTGCGCGATGCGGTAGCTGAACCCGGCGCCGACCATGGTGCCGAGGATCCGGTCGTAGTAGCCGAACACGCTTGCCGGGATGGTCCGTCTGGTGCCGAGGAGCCCTGGCGCCCACGGGTGGCGCAGCATCACCCGGCGGGCGGTGAGGAACTGGCCGCGCAGGACGTCCCGCCACGGCCCCGCCGCGCCGCCTTCCGGCAGGGCGGCCACCACCTCGGCGACCACGGTGTCGGCGACGCCGTCGAGCAGGGTCTCCTTGTCGGGCAGGTGGTAGTAGAGCGACATCGCCTCGACGCCCAGGTCGGCGGCGAGCCGGCGCATCGTGAGCGCCTGGATGCCGTGTTCGTCGGCCAGGGTCACGGCCGCGGCGAAGACCCGTTCCCGGCTGAGCGCTTTCCTCATTGCCGTCACCTTACAAGGTATGGTTACCTTACGAGGTAAGGTTGGCCCGTCGCTGAGGAGCACCCCATGGACCCGCTGGTCCGCACCGCCCGTGTCACCGGTCTGCTCTATCTCGGTCTCGCCGTCGCGGGCGGGCTCGGGTTCCTGTTCGTGCGGTCCCGGCTGTTCGTCGACGGCGACGCGCCCGCGACCCTGGCGAATCTGGTCGCCCACGACGCCCTCGCCCGCACGGGCGTCGCCGTGGAGCTGCTCACGGTCCTCACCCAGACCCTCGTGGCGCTGTGGTTCTACCGCCTGTTCCGGTCCACGGACCAGTTCGCCGCCGGTGCGATCGCCGTGTTCGGCACCGTCAACGCCGCCGTCGTCCTGGTCAGCGCGGCACTGCTGGGCACGACGGTCACCCTCGCCGGCGACCCGGTCGGCGACAACGCGGCGAACGTGCAGGTGCTGTATCTCGTCAGCGGCGCGCTGTGGAGCGTCGGCGGCATCTTCTTCGGGCTGTGGCTGATCCCGATGGGCTGGTGCGCGATCCGGTCGGGCCGGATGCCGCGCGCCCTCGGCTGGGTCCTCATCACCGGCGGGGGCGGCTACGTGCTGGCCGCGTTCGCCGGGTATCTGCTGCCCGGCGCGCCGGTCCTCGCCGACGTCCTGGTCGTGCCCGCGACCGTCGGCGAGGTGTGGATGGTCGGCTACCTGCTCGTCCGCGGCATCCGCCGGGCCGCCCCCACCCCTGCCGCCGCGGTGCCCGCCGTGGCGTGACGGTGTTCAATGGCACGATGGAATGGATCGTGCCGTTCGCCGTGCTCCTGCCGTTCGTGCTCGTGGTGCTGGTCGCCGGTAGCGGGCGCCGGGCCGCCGCCGACCACCACGCCCGCCGGCTGGCCGAGATCGAGCGGAAGCTGGACCTGGTCATGGACCACCTCGGCATCCGCGAGCCCGAGCCGCGGGTGCCCGACGCGGTGCTGCGGGAGCTCCTCGCCGGCCGCAGGATCCAGGCCATCAAGGAGATGCGGGCCGCGACCGGCGCGAGCCTGCGCGAGGCCAAGGACGCCGTGGACCTGATCGCCCAGCGACACGGCATCCCGACCTGATGGCACCGGCCGCCGCCGGTACACCGGCAGCGGCCGGACAGCGCGTCAGCTGTAGTCGAGCGAGAAGCTGCCGTTGGTGAACGACGACCGGCCGGCGGTGCCGGTGATCTCGAAGCCGAACTGGACCTGGCCCACGGTCACGTCGCCCCACCAGTTCTGGGTCCGCAGCCAGTTCAGGACGGCGAGGACGTCGACGGTGCCGGAGTTCGTGGTGCTGGTCCGCACGAACGAGAAGACGGCGTTGGCGCCGTTCGAGCCGCGGTAGACGTTCCAGGTGTGGCCGCCGACGCTGACGTTGCGGGCGTTGGGGACCGCGCCGTTGCTGTCGTAGGACTCGGCGATCGGGCCGACCGCGCCGTGCTGGTTCGCCCAGATCATGACCTCGTAGGCGTTGTTGTTCGCCCAGATGTCGTAGGCGGTCGCGTAGTCGCCGTCGGCGGGCACGGTGACGCCGAACGAACTGCGCACCGAGGTCAGCGAGCTCAGCGTCCGGTTGAGGGTCTTTCCGGTGTGCGGGTAGGACTTCACGCCGCTGGTCCGCGGGTGCTCGGCGACGACGCCCCAGTTGGTGCCGGTGCGGGCCCAGATGGTCTGCGGCCCGGCGCCGGAGCCCCAGACGTCGTTGATGACGGTGTACCCGTTGTTCGTCCACTGGTCCCACGCGCCGGTGGCGACCCAGGCCGCGTCGGACGGCACCCCGTTGGACGGCGTGCTCGACGGTGTGCTCGACGGCGTCCGGCTCGGGGTGGGGCTGTTCGAGACCCCGCCGGTGCAGGCGGTGCCGTTCAGCGTGAAGCCCGCCGGGACCGGGTTGCTCCCCGTCCAGGATCCGTTGAACCCGAACGACGTGCTCGCGCCCGTGCCCAGGGATCCGTTGTAGCCGGCATTGCGGGCGGTGACCTGCGACCCGGCCTGGGTGACGGTCGCGTTCCACGCCTGGGTCACCGACTGTCCGGACGCAAACGACCAGACGACGGTCCACGAGGTGACCGGGTCGCCGAGGTTGGTGACGGTGACGTTCGCCCCGAACCCGCCGGGCCACTGGTTGGCGACGGAGTACGCGACCCGGCAGCCGGTGGCGGCCGACGCGGGCGGCGCGGTGAGGACGACGACGCCGGCCGCGGCCACGCCGATCGCCGCGGTGGACAGGACTACAGCGGTGCGCCTTCGCATGACGGGCCCCTTGTCGATTGACGGTTGTCGAAGCGCTTCGACTCGGCAAGGTAGGCTCGCGCATCGACTTCGGTCAAACAATCGGGCGCCGCACGGCGGGTGGGGCGTGAAAGTTACGGCCGCGGTTGGCGAGGGAGGCGTCGCCGCCGTGTGCGCCAGGACCCGGGGGTCCATGATCCAGCGCCACAGCGGCGGGACCAGGGCCACGACCACCATCGTCGCGTAGCCGGCGGGCAGCCGCGGCGACACGTCGAACGTGCGCAGCGTCTGGTACCGGCGCAGCGGGTTGGCGTGATGGTCGCTGTGCCGCTGCAGCTGGAACAGGAACACGTTGGTGACGAGCCGGTCGCTGTTCCAGCTGTGCCGCGGGTCGACCTTCCCCGGCGCCAACCCGCTGATCAAGTCGATCCTGACCAGCGCCGACGACCTGCTGCCCTACCTGACGACGCGGTCGTCACTGGTGCTGGCCATGGCCGGCCCCGTCATCGTCGAATGGGCCGCCACGCACCTGCCCGGCCACGATCCCGGGGTTGTCGCGCTGGCGGCGGATTCGATCGTGCGGCTCGTCGTCAGCCACATCGTCCAGCCGTCGTCTGACCCGTCGTCTGCCCCGTTGTCTGCCCTGTCGTCCGCTCGGACCGCAGACGAGCTGACCGAGGTGCTGGTGCGGCTGCTCGCCGCCTGAGCCGGCCCGCTTCCAGGTCGTATGCCTCGTCGACGTGTTCCAGGCCGTCGCCTCGGTGGGTCAGCAGCAGGACCGTCCGCCCGGCGGCGGCGGCCAGCAGGTCGGCCATGAGCGCCGCCGCCTCCTGCTCGTCGAGGCCCTCGGTCGGCTCGTCGAGCACCAGCACCGGCGGGCCCGCGAGGAGCGCCCTGGCCATCGCCAGGCGGCGCCGCTGGCCGCCGGAGATGGTCGCGCCGCCCTCCCCCAGCCAGGTGTCCAGTCCCGCCGGCAGGCTCTCCAGCCAGGTCCCGAGGTGCGCCCGGCCGAGCGCGGCCCGCACCTCGTCGTCGGTCGCCGCCGGCCGGGCGAGCCTCAGGTTCTGCCGCACCGTCGTGGCGAACACGTGGTCCGCGGCATCCCCGACCAGCCCGATCCTGGTCCGCAGGACGGCGTCGGGCAGGTCCCGCAGGTCGACCCCGCCGAGCCGCACCCGACCCCGCGCGGGGTCGAGCATCCGGACGAGGACGGCCGCGAGGGTCGACTTGCCGCTGCCGGACGCCCCGAACACCGCGACCCGCCGCCCCTGCCGGAGTTCGAGGTCGAGCCCTCGCAACGCCGCCGGCCGCCGCGGATCCCACGCCGCCGTGACCCCTTCCACCGCCAGCAGGACGCCGTCGTCCACAGTGGACCCGGCGACCGGACGCCCGCCCCATCCCCCTCCCACGACGGCATGCCGCACCCCTTCCGCGGCGGTACGGGCGGCCACCACGTCCAAACGCGCGGTGGCGTCGCCGGCACGCCGGACCCCTTCCACCGCCGGCACGACGCCGTCGTCCACAGTGGACTCCCTGGCCGCGCCGTTCCGGGCGACCGGACGCCCGCCCGCTCCCCTTCCCACGACGGCGTCACCGGCACGCCGGACCCCTTCCTCAGCGGCGGGAGCGGCCACCCCGTCCAACCGCGCGGTGGCGTCGCCGGCACGCCGGGCCCCTTCCGCGGCGGTGGGGGCGGCCGGTCCGTCCTTCATGTCCGAAGTGGACCGGATGACGGGGCGGGGCAGGGTGGTGAGGGCGTTCAGGCGGGCGCGGGCCCCGGTGGCCGCGCGGCGGGCGACGGCGGCGTCGGGGAGGGTGAGTGCCGGTTCGGCGAGGGCGACCGCGCCGAGGAGGAGGATCGCGGCGACCTCGGCGGGGTGGGTGCCCGCCGACGCGGCGAGGGCCACGCCAATGACGGCGGCGCCCCAGCCGAGGTGGGCGAGGGCCGAGGCGGCGCCGGCGGTGGACGCGGCCGCCGCCTCCAGGCGGGACAGGGTCCGGCTGCGGCGGTCGGGGACGGCGAGCGCGGCGGCGTCGTCGCGGGTCGCGAGGTCCTCGACGCCTTCGACGGTCTCGACGACGGCGTCGCGCAGTTCGGCGCGGGCCCGGCCGGTGGCGGCGTCGGCCCGGCCCGCGTGCCGGGCGGCGAGCCACGGCGCGAGGAGCCCCGCGACGGCGAGCCCCGCGACGAGCGCGGCCGCGGCGGTGGGGCTGACCATCGCGGCGGCGGCGACGGCGACGAGGAGCGCGGCCCAGGCGGCGTACGCGGGCAGCCTCCCCCGCAGCACCCCGTCCACCCGCGCGTCCACGTCGTCGACGACCCTGGTGAGCAGGTCGCCCCGGCGGTGCTGGGCCGGGCCGGGGATGCGCGGGACCAGGGCGGCGTACACCTCGGCCCGCCACGCCCCGAGCCGGGCGAACGCGACCTCGTGCGAGACGAGCCGCTCCAGGTAGCGCAGCAGCGGCCTCGCCACGGCGCTCCCCCGCACCAGGACCACGGCACCGGACAGGGTCAGCACCGGCGGCAGCTCCGCGGCGCGGACGAGCAGCCATACCGCCGCCCCGGTGAGCGTGATCCCGGCGAGCCACGACGCCGCACCGAGCGCGACGGCCACGCCCGCGTGCCGCGTCCACCGCGGCGAACGGTCCCGTTCAGAAGTGGGTGCCGGCGCCGCGACGGCGGCGTGCTCCTGGACGGGGTTCGCGGCCGCGGCGGTACGACCGGGCGGCGTGATCCGCACGGTCCGGTCGGCGGCGGCGAGGACGGCGGGGCGGTGCGCGACGACGAGGACGGCGCAGCCCCGGGCGGCGAGGGCGTGGAGTTCGGCGATGACGAGACGCTCGGCGGCGGCGTCGAGGTGGGCGGTCGGCTCGTCGAGCAGCACCACCGCGGGGGCGGTGCGGGCCTGCCGGAGCAGCCGGGCGAGGGCGAGCCGCTGGCGCTGGCCCGAGGAGAGGCCCTGGCCGCGTTCGCCGAGTGGGGTGTCGAGCCCGCCGGGCATGGCGAGGATCTCCGTGTCGAGGCCGGCGGTCCGCAGCGCGGCGAGGACGGTGCGGTCGTCGGGCCGGGTCTCGCCGTCGAGGGCGACCGCTTCGGCGACGGTCCGGGCGTGCGGCAACGTGGGGTCCTGCGGCAGGTACAGCGGCCGTGCCCCGCTCACCGCCACCGTCCCCGCCGACGGCTGCTGCAGGCCCGCGAGCACCCGCAGCGTTGTGGTCTTGCCCGCGCCCGAAGGCCCGCGGAGGGCCACCATCTCTCCACCGTGGACGGCCAGGTGCGGCAGCCACACCGCGTCGACGGCCGCGCCCGCGTGCCGGACCCGCAGGCCCGCCGCCGCGACACCCGGACCCGACGCGACACCCGGACCCGGCGCAACACCCGGACCCGACGCGACACCCGGACCCGGCGCAACACCCGGACCCGACGCGACACCCGGACCCGGCGCAACACCCGGACCCGACGCGACGGCCGTGGCCGGCGGGGCGGCGGCGACACCGGTGAGGATTTCGTCGACGTCGGCGATGACGGCGCCCGCGTCGGCGGAGGCGTGGAAGCGGGCGGCGACCTCGCGCAGCGGGCGGTACGCCTCCGGGGCCAGGAGGATGACCAGCAGCGCCGGGCCGAGGTCGAGGCGGCCGGCGGCGACGCGGAGGCCGGCCTCGACCGCGACGAGGCCGACGGACAGCGTGCCGACCAGGTCCAGGGCGGTCGAGGAGAGGAACGCGACCCGCAGCACCCGCACGGTCGCGGCGCGGTGCCCGTCGGTCATCGTGGCGACGGCGGCGGTCTGGCGTTCCGCTCGGCCGTACAGGCGCAGCGTCGCGATGCCGCGCACCGCGTCGAGGAAATGGCCGGCCAGGCGGGCGGCCGCCTGCCAGCGTTCCTCGGCACGCCGCTGGGTGGCCCACCCGATGAGCGCGCCGAGCAGCGGGATCAGCGGCAGGGTGACCAGGACGACGACGGCCGAGGCAGGGTCGACGAACAGCATCGTGGCCACGACGAGCGGCGGGAGCGCGGCGCCGAGGACGAGCGACGGCAGGTATCCGCTGAACCACGGCCGCAGCGCGTCGAGCCCGCCGCCGAGGACCGCGACGAGCCTGCCGGTGCCGTAGCCGGCGACCCAGGCGGGTCCGCGGCGCAGCGCCGCGTGCAGCACGGACCGGCGCAGCTCGTCGGTGACACGGGCCGCGGTGCGCCGCCCGGCGACCTGCTCCGCCCAGGCGAGCGCGGCCCGGGCGGCGTACACGGCGGCGAGCGCGGCGACGGCCCCGGCACCGACCCCGCCGGAGCCGGCGAGGCCGACGACGATGCCGGTGAGCACGACGGCCAGGGCGACGGTGGCGGCGGCCTGCGCGGCGCCGATGACGGCGAGCGCGGCGATCCCGGCACGGCTGGTGCGGGCGTGCCGCAACAGCCGCGGGTCGACCGGCCCCCGAACCCTGCGGGCGGTCGCGCCCGTCGCCCCGGCCACGGCCGCAGCGGACGTCCCTGTCTCAGTCGCCGCGGACACCCCGGACGCGGACGCAGCGGAAGCGGACGCGGACGCAGCGGACACCCCGGAAACGGTCGCAGCGGGCACCCCGGACACGGCCGAGGCTGTGACGACGCGGCCGGCTGCCGTCTGCGCGGCGGGGGCGGGGGCGGGGGCGGCCGGGGTGGTCATGAGGCGATCCGCTCGCTCGACACGCGCTGCCGGAACACGCGGTAGGACCAGGCCTGGTACACGAGGACGCCGGGGAGCACGACGACGGCGGCGGCGCTGATGAGCCGCAGCGCGGGCCCGGTCGCGGCGGCCTCGTCCATCGTGAGCGACCACGCGCCGGACAGCGTGCTGGGCAGGACGACGTCGCCGTTGGCGGTCAGCACGCCGACGACGGCGGCGGCCACGGCGAACGCGGTCAGCCCGAACGCGGACGCCTCCCACCGTGTGCCCGGCCGGCGGCTCAGGACGGCGATTGCGGCCAGCGGCACCGCGACGACGGCGGCGAGCGCGGGACCCCCGGTCACCAGGGAGCCGGCCGCGACGACGAGCGCGACGACCGCGGCGGCCAGGGAGACCCGCCGGGCGAGCAGCGCGGCCCGCCGCCGGACGGGGCCGGTGGTGCGCAGCGCCAGGAAGGTGGCGCCCAGCAGGACCGCCGCGACCAACGCGACCAGCGCACCGCCGAGCGCGGCCGGGGTGAGGATCGGCGTGAGGGTGCGGCCGAGGCCCCCGCCGGTGACGTCGCCGGCGGCGTCGAGGGCGAGGCCCCGCACGAAGACGGTGAGCACCGCGCCCCACAGCAGCACGACCCCGGCGGAGCAGCCGGCGAGCACGAGGTCGCAGCGGCGGCGCCAGCGGGGGTCGGAGTGCTTGCCGCGGAACTCCAGGGCGACGCCGCGCCCGGCGAGCAGCAGCAGGATCGCGACCATCGGCAGGTAGAGCCCGGCGAGCAGGGCGGCGTACCAGGACGGGAACGCGGCGAACGTGACGCCGATCGCGGCGACGAGCCACACCTCGTTGCCGTCCCAGAAGGGGCCGATGGTCCGCACGGCGGCGGCGCGTTCGTGATCGTCGCGGCCGAGTAGCGGGCTGAGCAGGCCGACCCCGAAGTCGAAGCCTTCCAGGACGAAGAACAGGACCCAGCAGAGGACGATCAGGGCGTACCAGATGACGACCAGGCTCATCGAGGTCTCCTCAGTAGCTCACGGCGGCGGGCTCGGCCGATGTCGGAGCGCCCGCGTCGACGGTGCTGAGCGGCTTGCGGGCGAGATGCCGCACGAGGCGCAGCCAGACGACGGCCAGGACCCCGTAGACGGCGGCGAAGGCGAGCAGCGACGCGAGGACCTCGCCGCTGGTGAGGCCCGGGGAGATGCCGTCGGCGACCTTCGACAGACCGAACGCGATCCACGGCTGCCGGGCGGTCTCGGTGAAGATCCAGCCGAGGCTGTTCGCGGCGGACGGCAGGAGCGGCAGCAGCAGCGCGCCCCGGACCAGCCACCTGCCCGGCCGACGGTCGCGCCGGGTGCGCCACAGGTACAGCAGCGCGAACCCAGTCGCGAGCATGCCGGCGCCGATCATGAGGCGGAACGTCCAGAACGCGACGGGGACCATCGGGATGTAGCTGCCGGGCCCGTACGTGGCGCTGTACTGCGCCTGGAGGTCGTCGATGCCGGCGACGGTGGCGTCCGGGCTGCCGTACGCGAGGATCGACAGCAGCCGGGGCACCTCGATGCTGAAGCCGCCGGCCCCGGTGGAGAAGAGCGAGAAGGGCGCGCCGGTCGTGGTGCTGTACAGCGCCTCCGCGGCGGCCATCTTCATCGGCTGCACCTGGGTGATGACCTTGCCGAGGTGGTCGCCGGTGACGGCGGTGAGCGCGCCGCCCGCGACGGTCATCCACGCGCCGATCCGGGCGAGGGTGGCGAACGCGGCGCCGTCGCGGGTGTCGAAACGCCGCCAGGCGCCGACGGCGAGCAGCAGCGCGCCGCCGACCATGACCGCGCCAGCCATGGTGTGTGGGAACGCGGCCAGGTTCACCTCGTTGAGCAGCAGCTCCCGGAAGCTGGTCAGGTGGGCGCGGCCGGTGACCGGGTCGAGCTCGTAGGCGACGGGACGCTGCATGAACGAGTTGGCGGCGAGGATGATGAACGCCGACAGCAGGGTGCCGACCGCGACGACGACGATGGTGGCGAGGTGGACGCGGCGCGACAGCCGGTCCCAGCCGAAATACCACAGGGCGAGGAACGTCGCCTCGAGGAAGAACGCGAGCATACCCTCGATGGCGAGGGTCGGGCCGAAGACGTCGCCGTAGAAGCGGGCGAACTCGCTCCAGGCGAGCCCGAACTGGAACTCCTGCACCAGGCCGGTGACGACGCCGACGGCGAAGGTGACGATGAGCAGCTTGCCGACGAGCATCGTCAGCTGCCGGTACCTGTCGTCGCCGGTGCGCAGCCAGGCGATCTGCAGGCCGGCGGTGGTCGCGGACAGGCTGATCGACAGCGGCACGAACAGGTAGTGGTAGATCGTGACCACGGCGAACTGCAGCCGTGTCAGGTCGAGCACGTCCATGACACCCCCCTCTACGACACTTCGTAGTACATACTACGTGTCGTAGTACGACGCGCACCGTAATGTGGGTTACACTGGGTGAGCGGCCCGGGGCCGCCCATCGGGCCGGCGGTTCGGCCGCCGGAGCGCAGCGGAGGTGGCGGCATGAGCGGCCAGCGCAGCGGCTCGGGCCGCTCATCATGTGACAGTTCTGGCTCAGGCCGACGCCGGAGCGCAGCGGAGGTGGCGGCATGAGCGGCCAGCGCAGCGGCTCGGGCCGCTCATCATGTAACAGTTCTGGCTCAGGCCGACGCCGGAGCGCAGCGGAGGTGGCGGCATGAGCGGGCTCGGTGAGCTGGAGCGCGAGGTCATGGCGCGGCTGTGGGACGCCGCGGAGCCGCTGACCGTCCGGCAGGTGCACGAGCGGCTCGACCCCGCGCGGGGCCTGGCCTACACCACCGTGATGACGGTGCTGGACCGGCTCGCGAAGAAGGGCGTCGTCACCCAGCAGAAGGCGGACCGCGCCTACCGGTACACGGCCACGCAGACCCGCGAGGAGATGACCGCGGCGCTCATGCTCGACGCACTCAGCGCCGCCCCCGACGGCGCCGCCCGCGACGCCGCCCTCGCGCACTTCGTCGGGCGGATCGGCGCCGACGCCCTCACGGCGGCGCTGAAGGCCGCCGAAAAGCGGTGACCGCGCTCCTGCTGGGCGCGCTCGGGCTGACCCTGTCGCTCGTCGTGCCCGGCCCCCTCGCGCGGGCCCGCTGGACGGCGCGGGCGCCGGGTGCCGCCGTCGCGCTGTGGCAGGCGGTGACCCTCGCCGCGGTGCTGTGCGCGCTCGGCGTGGTGCTCGCCGCGCCCGAGGAGCTCGTCAGGGCGCACGGCGCCGACCAGACCCTCGCCGCCGCCGCGCTCGTCGCCGCCCTGGCGGTGGCCGCCGTGATCGTCGTGCGGCTGCTCGTCTCGTTGTGGCAGGTGGCGTACCGGTCACGCGTGCGCCGCGCCCGGCACCGGCTGCTCGCCGACCTGCTCGACCGGGCGGAGGAGCGGGCCGACCTGGACGGGCAGGTGCGGGTCCTCGACGGCGGGCTGCCCTTCGCGTACTGCGTGCCGGGCCGCTCCCCCAGGATCGTGCTCAGCCAGGGCACCCTGCGCCTGCTCAGCGAGCCGCAGGTCGCCGCGGTCCTCGCCCACGAGCGGGCGCACCTGCGCGCCCGGCACGACGTGGTGATGGAGTCGTTCACCGCCTTCTACCGGGCGGTGCCGCCGCCGTTGCGCAGCCGGGCACCGCTCGACGCCGTACACCTGCTGCTGGAGGCACTCGCGGACGACGCCGCACGACGGCAGCACGGCGACGGGCCGGTGCGCGAGGCACTGCGGACCCTCGCCGACGCACCCGGCACCACCGGCATCGAGGCCGGCACCGAGGACCCCGACCGCGAACGCCGGTGGCGCCTGGACCGGCTGGTGCCGGGCGCGCCGCGCACCGACGCCCGGCTCGGCGCCGCGGTCTACGTGGTCGCCGCCGCGATCCTGGTGCTGCCGACGGTGCTGCTCGTCATACCGTGGCTGGACCGGGCGCTGCGGCACTGGCCGATCTAGGCGTCGACGACGAGGCGGATCGTCACGGTGTCGCCGAGGTCGATCTCCTCGGCCTTGCGCACGCGGTCCTTCAGCGGCACGACGTAGCCGCCGTCCTTCGGGAACAGCGACGTCGTCCACGTCGTGCCGCCGACCCGCGCCGCGACCGGGATCATGCCCCAGCCGTACGTGACGAGCGACGCCGCCGAGCGCAGCACCGCACAGTCGTCCTCGGGCACCGTCACGAAGTGGAACGGCGACGGGCCGCGCCAGTGCCACACCTCGCCGCTGAACTCCAGATCCACGCCGGCCAGCGTAGATGCGCGACGTCAGCGGCGCCTGCCGTGCTGCGCCCGGCGCGCCAGGGGCGCGTTGTCGAGGATGACGACGCACTTGTGCTCCAGGCGCAGCCAGCCGCGGGCGGCGTACTCGGCGAGGACCTTGTTCACCGACTCCCGCGACGCGCCGACGAACTGCGCCAGCTCCGACTGGGTGAGGTCGTGCACGACCCGGGTCGCGCCATCCTCGGCCACGCCGAAGCGGTGCGCGAGCTGGATGATCCGGCTGGCGACCCGGCCGGGCACGTCGCTGAAGAGCCGGTCGTCGACGGCGGCGCGGTGGCCGCGGATGCCGCGGGCGATGACGCGCAGCAGCTGCTCCGCCACGTGCGGGTGATGCGCGATCCACCGGTCCAGGACGGTCTTGGGCAGCACCGCGAGGCGGGCGTCGGCCACGACGGCGGCGACGACGACCCGGGGGCCGCCGTCGAGCAGCTCGAAGTCGCCGAAGTGGTCGGTCGGGCCGAGCAGCGCCATGAGCCCCTCGCGGCCGTCGCCGGAGCTGCGGCTGAGCTTCACCTTGCCGGACAGCACGATGTAGAGCCGGTCGCCGGGGTCGCCCTCGGCGAACAGGACCGTGCCGCGCTCCGCGTCGAGCCGCTCGAACTCCTGCGCCAGGGCGGCCGCGGAGTCGGGGTCGACGCTGCGGAACAGGTCGGTCGAGCGCAGCACCGGGTCATAGGCGAGCGCGCCGGCGGTCCCGGAAGTCGCTGCGCCGGACGGAAACGCCAGGACCATGTGCCCTCCCCAAAACGGTGCGGTACCGCGTACCATCGAGACGGTACTGGATACCGCGACCGGAAAGCAACAGGTCAGAGCGATACGCAAGGATGGGACCGTGACCGCGATTCCCGTACGAGACCGGCTGGTCGACGCCGCCTTCGCGCTGTTCGACGAGCGGGGCTACGAGCAGACGACGGCCGACGACATCGCCGACCGGGCGGGCGTCGGCCGCACCACCCTGTTCCGCCACTACCGGTCGAAGGAGGACGTGATCTTTCCCGATCACGACCGCCTGCTCGCGATCGTCAAGGAGCGCCTGGCCACGGCGAGCAAGGCCGACACCGCGATCGTCGCGGTCACCGAAACGGTCCGGCTGGTGCTGCTGCGGTACGTGGAGGAGGGCGACCGGGCCCGCCTGCGGTACGCGCTGACCAGCCGGATCGCCACGCTGCGGGACCGGGAGATCGCCACCGTCGCGCGGTACCAGCGGCTGTTCCGCGAGTTCATCGCCGAGTGGATGGGTCCGGCCCCGGGCGCGGCGCTGCGGGCCGAGCTCATGGCGGCGGCCGTCGTGTCGGCGCACAACCACGTGCTGCGCCGGTGGCTGCGGCGCGACACCACCGAGCCGGCCGCGGAGCTCGACGCCGCGATGACGGAGGTGGTGTCGCTGTTCGCGGAGCCTTCGGGCGGCAAGAGCAACGGGACCGCGGTGATCGTCCTGCACGACCAGCGCGATCCCGAGGCCGTCGCCGCCACGATCCGGCGGGCGCTGCGGCAGCGGTCCTGAGCGCCCGCCGGACAGGGACTCAGGCGGCGGTGCAGCCGGTCGCGGCGAGACCGGCGGCGGAGCCGGTGCCCTGGAAGCCGAAGTCCGTCGACGCGCCCGCGCCGAGGGTGCCGTTCCAGGCCGCGTTGGCCACCGATGTACCGGTGAGCCTGCCGTTCCACAGGTTGGTGACGGTGCCGCCGGGGATCGCGAGCCGGACGGTCCAGCCGGTGATCGGGGCGCCGCCGGCGGTGACCCGGGCGGAGGCGACGAACCCGCCGTCCCAGACGTCCTGCACGGTGACCACGGCGGTGCACCCCTGACCAGGGGGCTGGGAAGCCGACTGGGACGGGGACCCGGACCGGCTCGGACTCGGGCTCGGGCTCGGGCTCCCGCTCGGGCTCGGGCTCCCGCTCGCGCTCGGGCTCCCGCTCGCGCTCGGGCTCGCGCTCGACGTCGGCCCGTCGCTGAGGACCGGGGTCTGCCAGGTGGCCCAGTCGGCGAGGCGCCCGGCGGCCCGGCTGGAGATGCGGATGGTGCCCGCACTGTTGCCGGTCCTCGTCAGGTACTTCTGGATGTGCTGCTGCAGCGGTGTGCGCCACTCGGGCCGGTTGGCGCAGTGGGTGCCGTCCTGCACGTCCGACCAGTAGGTGATGTTGTCGCCCGCACCGAGCGCCTTGTAGACCTCGGCGCCACCGAGCGCGGCGACGCTCGCGGACCTCGGGCCGAGGTTGGCGATGTGCGGGTTGTCCATGATGAACAGCCCGCGCGGCGCGACCATGGCGACCATCTCGTGCGTGTCCACCGGCAGCCGGTTCGGGTTGCCCGTGAACGTGCCGAACGCGTCGCCGAGCCACGGCTGCTCGCCGTAGGCGCTGCTGAGGCTCTGCGCGCCCTCGCCGGGGATGCCGCGGAAGATGGGCGCGCCGGCGCTGCCGGACTCGATCGGCATGGTCAGCGCGATCCGCTGGTCGAACGCGCCGATGACGAACGCGCCCTTGCCGAAGCGGGAGCAGCCGGTGACGCCCATCGCGTCGGCCCTGAGGACCCGCCCGTCGGACTGGGCGACGACGTCGATGATCCGGCTCACGCCCCACGCCCACGCCATCAGCAGCCCGGTGGTGCTCTGCGCGCCGTAGACGCTGTAGAACGCGCCCTGTTTGTTGCTGCGGGGCGTGCCCTCCTTGCCGACGGCGTACGGGTCGTAGCTGATCACGGCGGCGCCCGCGGCCTTGATCGCGGCGGTGTCGGCGCCGAACCCGCCGAGGACGACGACGGCGGGGAACGGGCCGGTGCCGCCCGGCAGTTCCACCCGGGCGGAGAAGCCGGCGCTCCTGCCGTTGTGGGTGACGTTGACGGTGACGCCGGTGCTGGACACGGTGCCGGTGACACTCTGCGGTTTCGCGGGTTTCTCGCCGTAGACGAACTTCTCCGCCAGCTGCTTCACCTCTTCGCGGCGGCACCGCCAGTCGGATCTCGCGGTGATGCGGCTGCCGTCGAGGCGTTTGAACGGGTCGGGCAGCTTCGCGTCGGTCGGCAGCGCGCCGGCGTCGGGCAGGGCGGGCACCGGGCAGCCGGCGCCCTCGTCCTCCACAGTGGACGCCGTCACCGCCGCTTCCGCGGTGGCCGTCCTGGCGGCGACCGCGACGCCGGCGGCAAGGGTCACGGCGGCCGTGACGGCGACGGCGATCAGCTGAGGTCGGTTCATCGATGCTCCTTTCCGGGGGTGAGGAGGCCCGGAGCGTCGCAGCAATCGATCGGTGTCAACAAGGCAATGTTTCCGGACCCGTCCGAAACATCGCGGTGCCCGTGAACGTTGCACGGCCGGCGGAAACCTCAGGGGATGCGGCGGCCGTGGGCGTCGCGGACGCCCGACTTGCGGAAGAAGTACGCGGTGATCTGGTCCCGCCACTCGGCGGCGCCGCGCACCTGCTCGTCGAGCAGGTCCGCGACCCGCGCGGCGAACGCGGGGCCGACGAGATCCGCCGGCAGCGCGGCCCAGCGGTCCCGCATGGCCGCCACCGCGTCGGCGCCGGCGAAGTGGGTGTCGTAGATGTGCTGGATGACGGTGCCGCCGTCGTGCAGGACGTGCCCGTACGGCACGTGGTGGAAGAACAGCAGCAACTCGTCGGGGCAGTCGTGGACCGACTCGTACAGCCGCGCCAGTACGGGCGGGTACTGGCCGGTGAAACCCGTCCCGGTCGCGCACGTGCGGTCCACGCCGACGCCGTCCCGGTCGGCGAAGTGGTAGGTCCCCCACGGCGTGTACTCGTAGCCGTCGACGTCGGGGCCGTAGTGGTGACCGGGCCGGACCATGAACCCGACGCCGAGCGGCGCCGTGTAGTCCTCGTAGGTGCGCCACGAGTCGTCCATGACGGCGTGCAGCGTCTCCCCGACGACGTCCGGGGTGCCGGGGAACGTCAGGCCGATCCACTCGTCGAGGACCTCGCGGGGGTCGAGGTCCGGCGCCCACGCGAGCCGCCCGAACGCGTACAGGTTCGCCTGGGCGAGGGGGTGCCCGGTCCAGAACGGGTCGTCGCCGGCGTTGGACACGCCGACCGGACCGGCCGTCCGAATGGTGCGCAGCACCTCGCTCCACATCGGAGCGAGGTAGCACACGTGGCGCTGCTGGCCGGTGTACTCCTGCGTCACCTGCACCTCGACGGCGACGTCCGTGGCGGGCATCGCGGCGATCAGCGGCGACACCGGCTCGCGGACCTGGAAGTCGATCGGGCCGTGCTTCACCTGCACGATCACGTTGCCGAGGAACCGGCCGTCGAGCGGCGCGAAGTGTTCGTACGCGGCGCGGGCCCGGTCCGTGGTGCGGTCCCGCCAGTCCTGCCGGTGGTCGTAGACGAACGCCCGCCAGTGCACGACGCCGCCGTGCGGGGCGAGCGCCGCCGCGAGGGCGTTCGCACCGTCCGCGTGGTCGCGTCCGTACCCGTACGGTCCCGGCTGCCCTTCGGAGTCGGCCTTCACGACGTACCCGCCGAAGTCCGGGATCGCGGCGTAGACGCCGTCGGTCGCCGTGGCCCACCACGCCTGGACCCGCGCGTCGAGGGGGTCGGCGGTGCCGAGGTCGGCGACCGGCGCGGCGAAGTTCACCGCCAGGTGCATCCGGATGTGGTACGGGCGCAGCAGGTCCGCGATCGTGGCGATGTCGGCGAGCCGGTCGGTGAGCAGCAGCGTCTCGGTGGCGTGGACGTTGACGTTGTTGACGGTGACGGCGTTGACGCCGCACGCGGCGAGGAGCCGCGCGTAGGCGGTGACCCGGGTCAGGTCGGCGCGCAGCGCCCCGCCGTCCCAGAACAGGGAGCCGCCCGAGTAGCCGCGTTCGACCTGCCCCATGACGGGGTGCACGTCGACGTTGTCCCAATGGTCGAGCATCCGCCGGCCGTGGGCGGGCCGGTGCGTGCCGGGCGGATGCGGGGCGCCGAACGCGGCCTCGCCGACCCGCGCGACGTGGAACAGGCCGTAGAGGAGCCCGGCAGGGTCCTCGGCGGCGACGGTGGTGACCACGCCGTCGCGGGACACCACGAAGCCGTCCGGACCGGTGTCCACACCGGACAGTGTGAGGACCAGGTCGGCGCCGCCGGCGACGACGGCGCCGCCGTGGCGGTCGCACGCCTGCCGGACCTCGGCGCGGACCGTGTCGAGCCCGTCGCCGTGCACGGACACGGTGCGGGCACCGATCGGCCGCATCGCCTCGGGCGGCAGCCACGCCGGGTGGACCCCGGTCACGTCCCCGCCGGACGCGAACCCTCCGGGACTCACGCCACGAACCGTTCCCTGATCCCGGCGATCATCGGGCGGGTGACCGTCAGCAGCGCGGCGGCGTATCCCGCGGCGAGGAGCAGCAGCACCGCCTCGGACAGGAGCAGCGTGACGGCGGCCGCGGCCAGGAGCAGGCCGGCCACGCCGAGCGCGGTCACCGGCCGGCCGGCGAGGAAGTGGACCGCGAGCCGCAGGACGTCGCCGGGCCGGAACACGAACAGCGACACGATGACCAGTGCGGTGACCGCGACGAGTGTCGCCGCCGCCGCGAGCGCGACGAGCAGGGCGAGCCACCATGCCGGTACACCCGCCGCCGACCGGTGCGCGAGCACGACGGCGACGACGGTCAGCACCGCGAGGAGCGGCGCCCAGATCCGCAGCGCGCCGAGGGCGTTGAGCCGGTAGCCACGCAGGAACGCGGCGGCGGGGTGCAGGTCGGTGAGGTCGGCCGGCTGCCGGTGCAGCGCGAACAGCGCCGCGGACAGCGCCGGGCCGACCGGCAGCGCCGCGACGGCGGCGAGGGGGATGTCGCCGGCGTCCCGGCCGAGGACCACGAGCAGCGCGAGACCCGGTGCGGTGGCGGCGGCGAACAGCGCCTCCACGACGAGGAGCGTGTAGGTGCGCGCCGCGACCCGCGACAGCGGCCCGGTCCCGAACGGGCGGCTCATCCAAGGAGCCGGTCGTCGTCGCACCACGGCGGGGTCTCGTCGCGGACGGGCGTCACCTCGACGAGGGTGACCTCGTGGGCGGCGAGGGTCAGGTCGAGGTCGGCCCGCCCGCCGGCGACCGGCACGCTGTGGTGGCGGCGGGCGGGCTCGGACGCCTCCCGCAACGCGTCGAGCTGCCGCGCACGCGGCGAGCGCGGCCGGCCCATGTCCCGCCACGCGGCCCAGGCGTTGCCCGCCTCCTCCGACACCGACGACCGCGCCACGAAGGCGTTCCGGGGTCCACCGATGGACCCTCCGATGGGCCCTCCGATGGACCCTCCGATGGACCCTCCGATGGGGACGGACAGCCGCAGGCGGTGGCCGCCGGTGGGCGGGTTCCGGCCGGTGTGGTCCGCGGGCGCCCAGGCCAGGACGGTGACCCGGCCGGTGCCGTCGCGGGTGACGAGGTGGTCGTCGCCACGGGCGAGGACCTCGTCGCCCATGCGGGCCAGGAACGCGTACAGGTGGAACGTGGGCTTGCGGATCTGCCGGTGGGTGAGCAGCCCGAACCCGCCGTGGAACAGCGACGTGGGCACCCCGGCCTCCTCGAACACGTCGCAGAACGTCCAGTACGAGAACGAGTCGACCAGGTCCCCGGCGGCCGCGACGACCGGCGCCAGGTACGCGGCGTGGAACGCGGTGTCGTGGACCGGGTTGTCGGGCCGGTAGGAGGAGTTGAACTCGGTGATGTGCACCGGCACCCCGGCGAGGGCGCTGCCGGACAGCTGCCGGCGCGGCGCCGCGAACTGCTCCAGGAGGCTCGCCGCCGGTGCGAGGGTCTGGTGGACGCCGAACGGCACGTGCCGGGCGGCGCCGGACGTGTACGCGTGGCGGCTCACGAAGTCGACCGGGACGCCGCGCGCGGTGACGAACTCGGCGAAGCGCGGCAACCATCCGTCGTCGGCGCCCGGCGACAGGGCCGGGCCGCCGACCTGGAGCCCGGCGTCGACGTCCTTCACCGCGCACGCGGCGGCCTCGTACAGCTCGTGGTAGGCGTCCTGGTCGGCGTGCTGCCAGAAGTCCTTGAGGTCCGGCTCGTTCCACACCTCGATCGGCCAGCGGCGGACCTCGTCGAGGCCGTACCGGTCGACGAGATGCGCGACCGTGCCGCGCACGAGGGCCACCCACTCGGCCCGGTCCCGCGGCGGCGTCACGTTGCCGCGCCACCAGAACACGGTCTGGTCGCCGGACGCGAGCCCCGACGGCGTGAAGCCGAGCTCCACGAACGGCCGGATCCCCAGTTCCAGGTAGGCGTCGACGACCTGGTCGACGTAGGTGAACGCGTGCAGCACCCGCCGCGACCCGCCGTGCTCGTAGGGCCGGTGCACGCCGGCGCCGTCGCTGAACAGCCCGTGCTGGCGGACGTGCCGGAACCCGATGTCCCGCTGCAGCAGCGCGAGGGAGTCCTGGTAGTCACGCCGCAGCGCGAGGTCGAAGCGGCCGGCGCCGACGCAGTGCCGCCACGCGTCGCCGAGGCGGCCCGTCATCCGTGGTTCTTCTTGTACCGGTTGTAGGCGGCGTTGACGACCTCGACGTAGCGGGTCATGTTCTTGCCCTTGAGCTCGCCGACGTACGCGTCCCACTCGCTGAGCGGCCGGGTGCCGAGGACGAACTTCAGCGTCTGCTGGTTCACGTGGTCCTTGAGCGTCGTCTCCCACAGCGTCGCCTGCTCGCGTTCGTCGGCGTTGAGCGGGTGCGGCGGCGGCAGCGGCTGGTTCTTCCGGGCGTTCATCACGTCCTGGAACGCCTGCTCCTCCTTCGGGAACTGGGAGTCGAGCAGTTTCGTGGCGCCGCCGTAGACGAAGACGCCGTTGAGGAAGCCGTATTCGACCTGGAGGTTCTTCGTGCCGGCGGGGTTGAGGCCGCCCCAGTTGACGTCGGCGGCGAGCTTGAAGCTGCCGTCGTCGACGCTGCCGGTGTACGTGGTGCCGTCCACGCCCCACTTGGCGAACAGTTTGCCCTGCGGCGAGTAGTACAGCCAGTCCATGAACTGCATGAGCGCGACGAAGTGCTTGCTGTCGCGGGCCTTGGCGGAGATCATGACGCCGCTCTCCAGGCGGGTGCCGACCTTCACGTCGCCGAGCGGGCCGGTCGGCGTGGGGATCTTCAGCACGGTCGCCCCGGCGATCTTCGCGATGCTCGGGCGCAGCTCGTTGACGAGGGTCTGCGCGTTGCAGCTCATCACGAACGACTTCCCGTTGGCGAACTTCTGCTTGGCGATGTCGTCGGACTGGGTGAAGCTCTCCGGGTCGACGAGCTTCTCCGTGACGAGCGAGTTGAGGTATTCGATCATCTGCTTGTACTGCGGGGTCGTGCCCGTGTAGACGAACGCCTTCGCCGCGTCGTCCCAGCTGGTGTGCTGGTAGCTCCAGCCGGCCTGGGTGCCGTACGCGGCGCCGATCATCGACAGCAGGTTGTTGCCGCCGGGGTTGGGCGGGCTGCTCCACCGGTCCGACAACGGGTACACGTCGGGGTGCGCGGCCTTCATCGCGCGCAGCACGGTCCGCAGGTCCTCCCACGTCTTCGGGATCCCCAGGTTCAGCTGCTGCAGCACGTCGGTGCGCACGGCGAGAGAGTAGTCGGACCACACGTCCTCGTGCAGGCCGGGCAGCAGGTAGAACTTGCCGTCCTCCTGCCGGAGCGTGTCGAGGTCGGACCGCAGGTTCCACTTCGCGATCTGGTCGCGGAAGTTCGGCATGAGGTCGAGGTGGTCGCTGACCGGCAGGATCGCCCCGCCGGCGATGTACGCCTCCTCGTCGGGGTGGTACGTCTTCGGGATGATCATCGGCGCGTCGCCGGCGGCGACCACGACGCTGCGCTTCTGGTTGTAGTCGCTGCCGGGCACGACGGTGGCCTGCAGGGTCACGTTCGTGCGTTTCGTGAGCTCCTTGAAGAACAGCCAGTCGGCCTTGTACGGGTAGGCCGCGTTGCTGAGCATCATGATGGAGAACGTCAGCGGCTGGGTGGCGGTGAACTGCGCGCCCATCCCGTAGCCGTCCATGGCGCCGTCACGGTGCCCGGTGTAGTCCTGACCCTTCGCGGGATCCTCGTCCTCGCCGCAGCCGGCGAGCGAGACGAGCGCGGCGGCGCCGGCCGCGCCGAGCAGGGTGCGCCGTTTCACCTCGAACATCGAAGACTCCTTATCCCTTGACCGCGCCCAGGGTGACCCCGGAGACGAAGTACCGCTGGACGAACGGATAGACGAGCATGATCGGAAGGGCGGTGAGCACGATCGTCACGGCCTGGATGTTGGCGGCGATCTGCATCGCGGTGTCCGAGGGCGTGGAGATGTCGGACCCGCCGGTGGAGCCGGCGATCAGGTTGCGCAGGTAGATGGTCACCGGAAACATGTCGGCGTCGTCCATGTACAGCAACGCCGGGAACCACGAGTTCCAGAAGGCCACCGCGTAGAACAGGACCATCGTGGCGATGACCGCCTTCGACAGCGGCAGCACGATCCGCCACAGGATGCCGTAGGCGCCGAGGCCGTCAACTGCGGCGGCCTCCTCGAGCTCGACCGGCAGCCCTTCGAAGAACGCCTTCATGACGAGCAGGTTGAAGACGCTGACGGCGTTGGGCAGGACCACCGCCCACATCGTGTTGCGCAGCCCGAGGCCGCTGACGAGGATGTAGTTGGGGATGAGGCCGCCGTTGAAGAACATGGTGAAGACGGCGGCGCCGACGAGCAGCGCCCGGCCTTTCAGATGGCGTTTCGACAGCACGTAGGCGTAGCAGGTGGTCAGCACGATCGAGATCGCGGTGGCGACGACGGTGTAGAGCAGCGTGTTGCGGTAGCCGGTCCAGAACGCGGGGTCGGCCATGACGACCTCGTAGGTGGTCGTGTTGAACCCGCGCGGCAGCAGGTTCACCTTCCCGGCCTGGATCGCCTGCTCGTCGCTGAAGGAGCGGGCGACGACGTTGCCGAACGGGTACAGCGTGACCACCACGACGCCCGTGAGGATCAGCCCGAGGACGGCGCGTCTCACCACAGGCCCGCTCCGACCGTTCGTCTGGACACGACGTTCGCGGTGAGCACGAGGGTGAGGCCGATGACCGACTCGAAGAGGCCGATCGCGGCGGCGTAGCTGAAGCTGCCGGAGACGACGCCGACCCGGTACAGGTAGGTGGAGATGACGTCGGCGGTCGGGTAGGTCAGCGGGTTGTACAGCAGCAGGACCTTCTCGAACCCGACGGACAGGAACGTGCCGATGTTGAGGATCAGCAGCGTCACCATCGTCGGACGGATGCCGGGCAGCGTGACGTGCCACGTCTGCCGCCACCGGCTCGCGCCGTCGATCCGGGCCGCCTCGTAGAGCTCCTGGTCGATGGTGGTCAGGGCGGCGAGGTACAGGATGGTGCCCCAGCCGACGGTCTGCCACATCTCGGAGGAGATGTAGACGGTGCGGAACCAGCCGGGTCGCTGCAGGAACGGCACGGCGTCGGCGCCCACCGCGCGCAGCCCCGCGTTGACCGCGCCGTCGAGCGCGAGCAGCTGCATGACGATGCCGGCGACGACGACCACGGACAGGAAGTGCGGCAGGTAGGAGATGGTCTGCACGAGGCGTTTGAGCCGGCGGGCGCGGACCTCGTTGAGCAGCAGCGCCAGGACGATCGGCAGCGGGAAGACGAGCAGCAGGGTGAGCCCGCCGAGGACCAGCGTGTTGGTGAAGACGTGCCAGAACGTGGGGTCCTGCCAGAACATCCTGAAGTAGCGCAGGCCGACCCACGTGTCGCCGAAGAGGTCGCCGCCGGGGCGGAACCGCCGGAAGGCGATGACGTTGCCGGCCATCGGCAGATACCGGAAGACGACGAAGAACAGCAGCGGCAGCACGGCGAGGGAGTACAGCTGCCAGTCGCGCCGCAGCGCGACCCGCCAGGTGCGGCGTCCCATGTTCCCCCTTCCGCATCTTCGAAAGTTTCGGCAACATTCGGCCAGGCATTGGGCAATGTAGATTCATCACTACGTGCTGTCAAGGACTCGATCTGCGGCGCATGACCTGCGCACACTGGACCGGCCGCCTTCGCGCGTGGCATTGGAAACTTTCGGTCGACCCGCGAGGAGGCGCCCGTGCCGCAGTTCGACCTTCCGTTGCCCGAGCTTCGCCGGTACGCGCCGCGGATCGCCGAGCCGCCGGACCTCGACGCGTTCTGGGCTTCGACGCTCGGCGACGCGCGGTCCGTGCCGCCGGTCGTGTCGGCCGCCCGCGTGGCA
Organism: Dactylosporangium sp. NPDC005555; assembly: GCF_040605635.1. Taxonomy (NCBI): domain Bacteria; kingdom Bacillati; phylum Actinomycetota; class Actinomycetes; order Micromonosporales; family Micromonosporaceae; genus Dactylosporangium; species Dactylosporangium sp. NPDC005555. The sequence continues at coordinate 47,473 of NZ_JBEXDG010000033.1, read as the reverse complement.
ACCGGGCTGCGGCTCGTCGACACCTGGGACGTCACCTTCGCGGGCTTCGGCGGCGACCCGGTCCGGGCCTGGTTCAGCCGTCCCGCCGGCGTTTCCGGGGCGCTGCCGGCCGTCGTGGAGTTCGCCGGGTACGGGCGGGGCCGCGGCCTGCCGCACGAGCGGCTCATTTGGGTCGCCGCCGGGTACGCGCACCTGCTGATGGACAACCGCGGTCAGGGCGACCTGTTCGGCAGCGGCGGCGACACCCCCGACCCGCACGCCGGCGGTCTCCAGCCGGTCACGCGGGGCATCCGGTCGCCGCACGACTACCACTACCGGCGGCTGATCACCGACGCGGTGCGGGCGGTCGACGCGGTGCGCGCCCTGCCCGGCGTCGACCCGGCACGGGTCGCGGCGCTGGGGAACAGCCAGGGCGGCGGGCTCGCCCTCGCGGTCGCGGGCCTCGTCCCCGACCTGGCGGCGCTGCTCGCGACCGCACCGTTCCTGTGCCACTTCGAGCGGGCCGTCGCGCTCACCGACGCCCCGCCCTACGGCGAGATCGCGCAGTACCTGGCGGTGCACCGCGACGCCGGGGACCACGTCTGGCGCACGCTGTCCTATGTGGACGGCGTCCACCTCGCCCGCCGGGCGCGGGCACCCGGCCACTTCGGCGCCGGGCTGCGCGACACCGTGTGCCCGCCGAGCACGGTGTTCGCCGCGTACAACGCCTACGGCGGCGCGGACCGCACCATGCACACCTACCCGTTCAACGGGCACGAGGGCGGCGACGCGGTCCACGTGCGCCGCCAGCTGGACTGGCTGCGCTCGAAACTTTCGCCGTAGACTCGCGGGCTATGACGTCGCGCAGCAGGGCCACCATGGCGGAGATCGCCGCCGAGGCGGGCGTCTCCGTGCCGACCGTCTCCAAGGTGCTCAACGGCCGCCACGACGTCGCCCCCGCCACCCGGGAGCGGATCGAGGAGCTGCTCCGCGCCCGCAGCTACCTGCCGCGCCGCAACCCGCCAGCCCGCACCGCGGGCCTCATCGACGTCGTGTTCGTCGACCTCGGCAGCGCCTGGGCGATGCAGATCCTGGCCGGCGTCGAGGAGGTCGCGCACCGCGCCGGGACCGGCGTCGTCGTCTCCGCCGTCCGGCACACACCACACGTCGACAGGGACGCTGAGCGGAACCGCTTCGAACCTCGCGGCCGCACCCGCACCGCGCCGGACCGGCGGTGGCTGGAGCACCTGGCGGCGCGCCGCTCCGACGGGGTCCTGCTCGTGCTGTCGGAACTGGCCGCCGACCAGCGGGCGCGCCTCGCCGAGCTCGGCATCCCCGTCGTGGTCGTCGACCCGGCCGGGCAGCCCGACCCGAGCGTCCCGTCGGTCGGCGCCACCAACTGGACCGGCGCGCTCACCGCGACCGAGCACCTGATCGGGCTCGGCCACCAGCGGATCGCCGTCATCGGCGGCCCCGGCGACGTGCTGTGCTCGCGGGCCCGCGTCGACGGCTACCGGGCCGCGATGCACGCCGCGGGCCTGCCGGTCCCCGCCGGCTACGAGCGCACCGGCGACTTCACCAGCCCGACCGGCCACCGGGAGACCCTGGCACTGCTGGACCTGCCCACGCCGCCGACGGCCGTCTTCGCGGCAGCGGACGAGATGGCCCGCGGCGCCTACGAGGCCCTGTACGAGCGCGGCCTGCGGGTCCCCGACGACATGAGCGTCGTCGGGTTCGACGACCTGGAGCAGGCCCGCTGGTCGATCCCGCCGCTGACCACGGTCCGGCAGCCGCTGACCGAGATGGCCGGGCTCGCCACCCGGATGCTGCTGACGCTCATCGCCGGTGAGCCCCTCGACTCGACCCGCCTCGAACTGGCCACCCCGCTGGTGGTGCGGGCCAGCACGGCGGCGCTCGGAAACATTTCCATGTCTTCGGCACGGTCATAGACTGGCGCCGTGGATTCCGGGAAGTCGCAGGGTCAGGGCGGCCGCCGGCGCCGCGGCGAGGTCACGGTCGCGGCGATCGCGCAGCTCGCCGGCGTGTCCCCGCCGACGGTCTCGAAGGTGCTGAACGGCCGGTCCGGCATCGCGGTGCAGACCCGCGACCGCGTGGAGGCGCTGCTGCGCGAGCACGGCTACCGGCGCGGCGGGTCCGCGGCCGCGTCGCCGAGCGTCGAGGTGGCGTTCTACGGCCTGGAGAGCCACCTCGCGATGGAGATCCTCCGCGGTGTCGAGCAGGTCGTCCGCGACCGCGGGCTCGCCGTCGGGTTCACCGACCTGCAGGGTCCGGCACCCGGCGGGCGGCGCACCGCGGACCGGCTCCTCGCCCGCCGCCCGACCGGGGTCATCGCCGTCAACTCGGCGTTCCGGGCCCGGCAATACGAGCAGCTCACCGCGAGCGGCGTGCCCATGGTCGTGCTCGACCCGACGGGTGAGCCGATGCACTCGATCCCGTCGGTCGGCGCGACCAACTGGAGCGGCGGGATCGCCGCGACCCGGCACCTGCTCGACCTCGGTCACCGGCGGGTCGGCGTCATCACCGGCCCGATGGAGTACCTGTGCGCCCGCGCCCGCCTGGAGGCCTGCCGCGGCGCCCTCGACGCCGCCGGCGTGCCCCTCGATCCGGTGCTGCTGCGGCACGGCCGCTTCCACTTCGACGACGGGGTCCTGCTCGGCCGGCAGCTGCTGTCGCTGCCCGACCCGCCGACCGCGATCCTGTGCGGCGACGACCTGCAGGCGCTCGGCGTCTACGAGGCCGCCCGGCTCCTCGGCCGGCGCATCCCCGACGACGTCAGCGTCGTGGGCTTCGACGACATCGAGGTCACCCGGTGGTGCGGCCCGCCGATGACGACGGTCCGGCAGCCGTTCGCCGAGATGGGCGCCACCGCGGCGCGCATGGTGCTGCAGCTGGCGGTCGGCGAGCCGGTCGAGCCGGGCAGGGTGGAGCTCGCCACGCAGCTCGTCGTCCGCGCCAGCACAGCTCCCCCGCGCGCATGATGCCGCCCGCGATGCCCCGTTCGCGATGCCCCGCCCATGATGCCGCCGCCGCCCGTCATGCCCCGCTGTCCGCCCAGCGGACGAAGCCTGTGTCGTCGCCGTCGTACACGATGCGGCGCGGCCATGGATAGCCCGCCGGGACGGTGAACGGGTCGAACACGGTCCAGTCGATCGCGTCGCCGGCCTCGACGACCAGGTCCGGCTGCGGCCGGCTGCCCTGCGGCCCGATGACGACGACACCGACGCCGGGCTTCCGCTCGAGGCGGTGGCTGCCGGGTCCGGTCAGCGAGATGGGCGACGACACCCTCGCGACCCTACCGGGCCGGCCCCGCACCGCCCGGGGGACAATACGGATCGTGAGCCGGATCCTCATCGTCGACGACGACGAGCCGCTGCTGCGGGCGCTGCGGATCAACCTCACCGCCCGCGGCTACCAGGTCGACACGGCCGGCACCGCCGCGGCAGGCCTCATCTCGGCCGGCAACCACCACCCCGATCTCGCGATCGTCGACCTCGGCCTGCCCGACCTCGACGGCATCGAGGTGGTGAAGGGCCTGCGCGGATGGAGCGAGGTGCCCATCATCGTCCTGTCGGCGCGCCACTCGGAGCCGGCGAAGGTCGCGGCCCTCGACGCCGGCGCCGACGACTACGTCACGAAACCGTTCGGCGTCGACGAGCTCCTGGCCCGCATCCGCGCCGCTCTGCGCCGAGGTTCTCCGCCCACCGGCGCCGCGGCCGGCCCGGCGGTCGTCACGACGGCGGCGTTCACCCTGGACCTGTCCGCGAAACGCGCCGTCGGCCCGGCCGGCGAGGTCCGCCTCACCCCCACCGAGTGGCATCTGCTCGAGGTCCTGGCCCGCTCCCCCGGCACCCTCGTCGAGCACCGCCGGCTGTTGCGGGAGGTGTGGGGTCCCCGGTACGAGACGGAGACCAACTATCTGCGGGTCCACTTCGCCAACCTGCGCCGCAAGCTGGAACGCGACCCCGCCCGCCCGCAGCACCTCGTCACCCAGCCGGGCCTCGGCTACCGCCTGGAGCTGTGACTGCTGGGCAGCGGGACGACGAAGTAGCGGGTCACGTCGGAGGTGAAGTACGCGCCGGTCGACGTCGTGAACGAGGTCTGTGCCTGGTACCAGGGGTCGGTCGAGGCGTTGCAGCGCGACGTGGAGATGCCGTCGCAGTCGATGTCCATGTCGGCGGTCCAGAAGTACGCCGAGCCGTTCTTGCAGATCGCGACGGTCTCGGCGCCGCCGTCGTCGGTGGCGTACTTCCCGTTGGACACCTGGCTGCAGGTGGCGGTCTTGGCGAGCAGCTGGGCGGCGGTGGGTCCGGCGGCGAGTGCCGGGGACGTGCTGGTCAGGGCGTAGGCGGCGGTCGCGACCAGGGTCAGCGCGACCGATGCGAGCGCCAGGACAGGTCTGCGCATGGGGGCTCCAGACGTCGTCGGGCGGGCGGTGGGGGTACCGGACAGGTAACCTGACTAACAGATATCTGTCAATACAAGTGCCCACCGCGACCCGGTCACGAGCCGGTGGCGACCGGAAATCCGCCGGCCAGCGCGGCGATCGCGCGACGGACGCGGGCGCCGTCCGAAGCGGTGAGCGCGACGTGGTGCAGCACGGCGACCGCCGCAAGGGCGAGGGCTTCGGTGTCGGCGCCGGCGGGGACCCGGCCGAGGCGCTGCTCGGCGGCCAGGTAGCGGGCGGCGGCGGCCTCGACCGCCTCCAGGCCGGCGGTCCGCTCCCCCAGGACGTCGCGGACCGCCGCGGCGAGCTCGGGCTTCGCTGCCGTCAGCCGGGTCAGCGGGAGCAGACCGTCGAGGGGGACGGCGAGCAGCGCGTCGGCGAGGTTGCCCGCGACGGTGCCGGTGCCCGCCCGGTCCGGCAGGCCCGCGACCGCCGCCGCCAGCTGGAAGGCGCGGTCGACGGCATACCCCGTGAGGAAGTCGTCGAAGTCCGCGAAGTGCGCATAGAGCAGCCCGGTCGCAACGCCGGCCTCGCGGGTCACGGCGCGGCCCGTGAGGCGGACCGGCCCGTCGGCGGCGATCACCCGCTCGACGGCGGCGAAGAGCTGCTGCCTGGGCTCTGGGATGGCGACTCCGCGGGGCATCCCCGGATTCTAGGCGTTGCGCACAGAATGAGCATCTGCTCATACTAGGTTTGAACACTTGCTCATTCTGGAGGGGGCAACACATGCGTGCGGTGATCGTCGGTGCGGGCGTGGCAGGTCTCGCCGCTGCCGTCAGGCTCGGGCGTGACGGCTGGGAGACGCTCGTCGTGGAGCAGGCCCCGGCCCGGCGCAGCGGCGGCTACCTGGTGAACCTCCTCGGCCCCGGCTTCGACGCCGCCGAGCGGCTGCTGCCCGGCCTGGCCGCCCGCGATCTGGGCCTGTTCACCACGGTCCTCGTGCGCGCCGACGGCCGGCCCAAGCTCACGGTGCCGGCGGAGCTCGCGGCCGCCGCCCTCGGCAAGCGGGCCATCACGGTCTTCCGGGGCGATCTCGAGTCCGCGTTGTTCGCCGAGGTACGACCATGCGCGGACTTCCGCTTCGGCACCACCGTCACGGCGGTCACACAGGAGGAGAACGCGGTGCGGGTGACGTTGAGCGACGGGACCGTCGAACACGCCGACCTGCTCATCGGCGCCGACGGCGTGCACTCCGCCACCCGGACCGCGGTGTTCGGCGACGGCTGGCGGGTGCCGCTGCCGTACGTGGTGGGCGCCGTCGACCTGCCCGGCCCGCCGGCGGGGGTCCCCGAACGGTCCGGCACGACGTTCATCGGCCCGGGTCGCACGGCGGCCGTCATCAACCTGGGGCCGCAGCGGTCGTCGGCGTTCTTCGCGTACCGCAGCGAAACCCCGCGATCAGACCTGGACCGCGGTCCCGTCGACGCGCTCGGCGCGGCGTTCGGCGACCTGGGCGGCGGCGTGCCCGACGCGCTGCGGCACCTCGCCCTGCATCCCGGCGCGGCCTACTTCGACGCGGTCAGCCAGGTGGTCATGCCACGGTGGAGCGCCGGCCGGGTGGTGCTGCTCGGCGACGCCGCCTGGTGCGTCACGCTGTTCGCCGGCCACGGCGCGGGCCTCGCCCTCGCCGGCGCCGACCAGCTCGGCGCCGCCCTGTCGGCGCACGACGACGTCCCGGCCGCCCTGGCCGGCTGGGAGCGGGCGCTGCGCCCCGAGGTCACCCGACGGCAGGCCCTCGCCAGGCGCGGCATGCGGCAGTACGCCCCGCCGAACCGCTTCCACGTCTGGCTCGGCGACGTCACCGTCCGCGCCGTCACGCTGCCCGGCATCCGGACCCTCGTCCGCCGCGCCGCCACCCGCTGACCCACTCCCGAACTCCACGGCCCGGACCACCGTCCGCGAACCGACCACCCCCGACCGATTCCGGCAGCGACACACCCGGACCACCGTCCGCAGGGCGGCCGCCAGCGGGCTATGGCAGGAACGCTACGGCCGGACCACCGTCCGTGTCCGGATCGAGCCGGCAGGCGCCGGGCACGGTCAGGCGGTCCGCTCCCCGGGCATCGTGGACCGCGGCGGCGAGGTCGGGGCGGCGGGTCAGACGGGGGTCGGGGACGGGGTGGGCAGGTCGAGCTGGGGGCGGGACTGCCACAGTGCCCAGTCGGAGCTGATCGCGCCCGCCGCTCGCTGCAGGTGCGGCAGGTGCTTGTCGAGGAGCGTCTTCATGCTGGTCTCGGCGGCGTTGACGGTCACGTTCATCGCCGCGCGGACGTCGCCGCGGGCGTCGCGGATCGGGACGGCGACGGAGCGGATGCCGGGGGCGAGCTCGTTGTCCGCGGTGGCGAAGCCGCGGACGTTGACCTCGCGGAGCATGGTGTCGATCGTGCGCCGGCCGAGCCGGACCCATGGCTCGATGCCGGAGCGGCTCGGCGTGGCCAGTGCGGCGTCGAGGCGGTCGGGGGGCAGCGCGGCGAGGAGGACCTTGCCCTGGGAGGTGGCGGCGGCCGGGAAGCGGGTGCCGATCTGCACGCGCAGCGCGATGATCTTCGGCACGGCGACGCGGGCCAGGTAGACGATGTCGGAGCCGTCGAGCTGGCTGATCGACGACGACTCGCCGGTCGCGGCGACGAGCTGCTCCATGTGCGGGCGGGCCATGTCCCACAGTGACAGGGCCCCCACATACGCCATGCCGAGCTCCATCACGCGGGGGGTCAGCTCGTGGACGCCGGCCGTGGCCCGCACGTAGCCGAGCTCTTCCAGGGTGAGCAGGATGCGGCGGGCGGTGGGCCGGGCGAGGCCGGTGGCGGTGGCGACCTCGGCGAGCGTCATCCGCGGCTGGTCGGCGTGGAACGCCCGGATCACGTCGAGCCCTCGTGCCAGGGCCTCGATGAAGTCGGGTCCTTCTCCGCGCTGTGCCATCGCCGCCTCAATCGTGGTTGGAGTTCGCCCCGCGAACACTAGTCCTTGCGCAACGGCGACGAGGGGACGACGACGAGGCGCCGGGTGGCCACGCCGCCGGCCTGTGCGGTCCACGCGGCGCCGATCTCGGACAGCGGCACGCAGTCGTGGTCGGCGACCAGCCGGCCGGCGGCGGCATGGCCCGCGAGGTACCGCATGGTGGCGCTCTTCTCGGCGGCGCTGAGCTCGGTGTTGGTGTAGCCGAGGACGCGCAGCGACCCGCTGCGCAGCGTCGCGGAGTCCAGCGGCGCGATCTCCCCGGCGGCGCTGCCGAGGTTGACGAGGCGGCCGCCGCGGCGCAGGGTGCGCAGCGACGCGGCGGCCGGGATCCCGAAGAGCGGGTCGAGGACCAGGTCGACGGGGCCGTCGGTGGCGTCCTGGAGCCGCCGGGCGAGGGTCGCGACGTCGTCGGTGTCGTGGAGGGCGACGACGGCGTCGGCGCCGAGGCGGTGCGCGCGTTCCCGGGCGGCCGCGGACCGGCAGGCGGCGATGACCCGCCGGGCGCCGGCGAGCCGGGCGAGCTGGATCGCGGCCTGCCCGACGACGCCTCCGCCGCCGAGGACGAGGACCTGTTCGCCGGGGAGGAGCTCGCCGCGCCAGGTGAGTGCCTGCCAGGCGGCGACGGCGGACAGGCCGAGCGCGGCGACGAGCCGGTGGTCGACGTCCGCGGGCAGCGGCACGACGTCGGCGGCGGGCACGGTCACGACCTCGGCCATGCTGCCGTCGCCGGGGCGCATCCCGGCGTCGGTCGGAAACCAGACGGCGGTGCCGTCGTCGAGGGTGCCGACGCCCTGCACGCCCGGCACGTACGGCAGCCCGGGCGTGCCGAAGTAGGAGGTGCCCGACGCGCACAGCACGTCGAGGGGCGTGATCGGCGCGGCCGTCACCGTGACCGTCACCTGGCCCGCACCCGCGACCGGCGCCGATCTCACAACGACCACGGGCGGCGACCCGCAGCGCACGACGGTGGCGGCGCGCATCATGTGGCGATGTCGGGGTAGGGCAGGTCGAAGTGGGCGAGCCGGGCGCCGTACTGCTTCTGGTAGGCGAGGGGCTCGTCGTGGTCGCGTTCGAACATCGCGATGAACAGGGTCAGCGTGAGGAACGGGTGGGCGCCGAGGCCGAACAGCGCGATGTGGTCGTGCCCGGTCAGCGCGGCCCGCTCCTCGTCGGTGAACCGCTGCCACGTGCCCGCCTCGCCGGTGTGGCTGTTGAGCAGCGCGTTGGCCAGCGTGGACTCCCACCAGGCGACGGTCCCGGCCGGGTCGACACGGTACCGCTCGACGAGCGCGGGGTCTCTGTCCACTGTGTACAGGAACTTGTCGAGCAGATAGCGGCTCATGCCGGGGCTCCCTGCGGGTACCAGGTGAAGTACGCCTCCATGGTGTGGAACAGGTCGTAGGTGTCGACGTAGTCGGCCTTCACGCCGTCGCCGGCGACACCCATCATGAGCATGAAGTCCATGAACCCGTGGGTGGCGTTGCCGGGTGCGTGCAGGCTGTCCAGGGTCACCTCGGACAGGCAGCCGTCGAGGTCGCCGTTGGCGATCCACTCCACGGCCCGCCGGTCGAACTCGGGGTCGGGGCCGTGCGGGCCGAACTGGCGGGGCCCGCCGAGCTCCAGGGACAGGTGGCCGGTGCCGATGACCGCGACCCGCAGATCGCTGGGCCACGACTCGACGAGCTCCCGGATGGTGCGGCCGAGCTGCACGAACCGGCGAGGCTGCGGCAGCGGCGGGGCGAAGATGTTGGTGTAGATCGGCACGATCGGCAGGTCCGCCTCGGGCCGCAGCGTGATGATCGGGCACGTGATGCTGTGGTCGATGCGCAGCTCGTTGCTGAACGCGAGGTCGAAGCCGGCGTCGAGGCCTTCGCGCAGCACGTGCGCGGACAGGTCCTCCTGGCCGCGCAGCAGCATGCGCGGCAGGCCGAACTCGCGTTCCTCGTTGTACCAGTTGGCGTCGTAGAACGGGGCCTTGCCGACGAGGAACTGCGGCATGTTGTCCAGCCACAGCTGGTGGAAGTGGTCGGAGCCGACCATGACGAGCACGTCGGGGCGGGCGCGGGTCAGCGTCTCGCGGAACGCGGTGACCTTGCGGACCCACTCGTCGGCGAACGGCGGGCGGTCGTCGCCGGTGGCGGTGCTGGCCTTGAAGTAGAACGGATGGTGGGTCGAGGCGATGACCGCGACAACCTGGGCCATGGCGCCGCTTCCTTTCAGTCAGCCGGAACAGTGGGTGGGTCGACGTAGCGGGCGTTGCGGTCGACGGTGCGGTAGATCTCGAGGCCGAGGCCGGTGCGCTGTTCCTCGGCGAGGTGCCCGAGGAGCCCGGCGGCGCGGGCGAGGAGCGCGAAGCCGCGCAGCATGGTGACCGGCAGGCCGAGGTCGGCGAGGGCGGCGCCGCAGACCCCCGCGCCGTTGAGCGGCAGGGTCCGCCCGAGGATCGCCGGGTGCGCCCGTCCGACGGCCTCGAACAGTCGCAGGTGCGGTCCCCGTACACCGGCCTCGTCGGCGATCCGGATCAGCACCGGCGTGCGGGGGTCCTGGACCTTGTGCACCGGATGCCCGAGGCCGGGCACGAACTGTCCGGCGGCACGGCGGGCGGCGATCGCGTCGGCGGCAACGGCGTCCCAGCCGGCATCATCGACAGGAGTCGAGGAAAGCGACGACAACACCGAGTGCAGGAACACGCCGCAGTCCTCGGTGACGCCGAGGAAGCGGGAGCCGCCGCCGAGCAGCCCCGCCGCGAGCGCGCCCTGCAGGGACTCGGGTGCGCTGGCGTACGTGACCCGGGCGGCGATCGCGGTGGGTGTGAACCCGTGGTCGGCGAGCGCGACCAGGACCGCCTCGAAGACGCGGGTCTCCCCCGCCGAGGGCCGGCGCCCGGCGACGAGCCAGAAGGCGAGCTCCCCGAAGCCGACGTTGCCCATCAGGTCCGCGGCGAGGTCCTGGCCGAGCAGCGTGATGCGGTCGGCGTCGGAGGTGCCGATGGACGTGGGGAAGCTCAGCTCTTCAGCCATCGCCGGATCTCCTCGCCGTGCTCGTCCAGGCCGGGCGGCGGCAGCTCGTAGCTCGGCGGGGTCGCCGACAGCGTGATCGGGTTGCGGATGCCGGGCACCGCGCCGGTCTCGACGACCGGGTCGAGGCCGAGCGACTCGGCGAGGGCGACGCCGCCGTCGATGGTGTTGATCGGCGCGCACGGCACCCCGGCGGCGATCAGCTCGTCGAACCACGCCTGCTTGCCCTTGGCCCGCAGCCGCTCGACGAGCAGCGGGCGCAGCGCCTCCCGGTGCGCGGTGCGGTCCTGGTTGCGCTGGAAGCGGGGGTCGTCGAGGAGCTCCTCGCAGCCGAGGACGGCGCAGAGCTTGCGGAACTGCCCGTCGTTGCCGGCGATGACGATGAGGTCGCCGTCGGCGGTGGGCAGCGGCTCGTACGGGAACAGGCTCGGATGCGCGTTGCCCATGCGGAACGGCACGGTGCCGCCGGCGACGTAGCCGCTGCTGTGGTTGACCAGGCCGGACAGGGCGGAGGACAGGAGGTTGACCTCGACATGCTGGCCGGCGCCGGTCGCGGTGCGGTGGTGCAGCGCGGCGAGGATGCCGATGCCCGCGTGCATGCCCGCCATCACGTCGAAGACGGAGATCCCGGCGCGGAACGGCGGCCCGCCGGGGTCGCCGGTGAGGCTCATCAGGCCGGACACCGCCTGCACCATCAGGTCGTAGCCCGGCATCGCCGCGCCCGCGCCGGACCCGAAACCGCTGATCGAGGCGTAGACGACCGCCGGGTTGCCGGCGGCGACGGTCGCGTGGTCGAGGCCGAAGCGGCGCAGCCCGCCGGGCTTGAAGTTCTCGATCATGACGTCGGCGCGGGCGGCGAGGGCCTGCGCCGCCGCGAGGTCCTCCGGGTCGCGCAGGTCGAGGGCGATGGACCGCTTGTTGCGGTTGATGCCGAGGTAATACGTGGAGACGCCGTCGCGGGTCGGCGGCATCCAGGTGCGCGTGTCGTCGCCGCCCGGCCCCTCGACCTTGATGACGTCGGCGCCGAGGTCCGCGAGGAGCATCGTGGCGTACGGCCCGGCGAGGATCCGCGAGAAGTCGGCGACCAGCAGACCACTGAGTGGTCCCCCGCGCTCCGGTGCCGCCATCAACTCCCCCTCGTCCGCGATACGGACACTTGTCCGCTACACCAGTCTCAAGAATGCACCCCGTGATGTCAACCGCCGCCCCGCTGGCGTCTGCGGCATCGGTACGACCTGGGAAGGCGCGAGGCGGGTGCCTTGACAGCGCTCGTGACGGGGGACACACTTTCGCCGATCGCTCCTCTGACCGCTACACGGACGATTGTCCGGAAGGAGTTGACAGCGATGGACGCACAGCCGGTGCTGTTCCGCAACGGTCTGGTCCTCACGATGGACGACGCGCACACCGTCCTGCCCGGCGCCGACGTCCTCGTCGTGGACGGGCGCATCGCCGAGGTCGGCGTCGGCCTCACCGCCCCGCCCGGCACCGACGAGATCGACGCGAGCGGCGGCATCGTCATGCCCGGCATGATCGACACCCACCGGCACCTGTGGCAGACCGCGATGCGCGGCTACGGCGCCGACTGGACGCTCACCCAGTACTTCGTCTGGTACTACCTGGAGTCCGGCCGGCACTTCCGGCCCGAGGACATCCACGCCGGCAACGTCCTCGGCGCCTGGGAGGCGCTCGACGCCGGCGTCACCACGACCGTCGACTGGTCACACGGCCTGCAGACCCCGCAGCACGCCGACGCCGCCGCCGACGCCCTCGAGTCGGTGCCGGGCAGGTTCGTCCTCGCCTACGGCAACATCCAGCAGGGCCCGTGGGAGTGGGCGACCAGCCCCGGCTTCCGCGACTTCGTGGAGCGGCGGGCGCGCGGCGCGCTCGGCTTCCAGATGGCGTTCGACGTGACCGGCGACCCCGCGTTCCCGGAGCGGGCGGCGTTCGAGGTCGCCCGCGAGCTCGGCGTGCCCGTCACCACGCACGCCGGGGTGTGGGGCGCCACCAACGACGACGGCATCCGGCTCATGCACGAGCACGGCTTCATGACCCCGTCGACGATCTACGTGCACGCCGCGACGCTGTCCGGCGACTCGTACCATCGCATCGCCGCGACCGGAGGGTCCGTCTCGGTGTCGACGGAGAGCGAGCAGAGCGCCGGGCAGGGCTACCCACCGACCTGGCAGCTGCGCGACCACGGCATCCCCGTGTCGCTGTCGATGGACACCAGCGTGTGGTGGAGCGGCGACCTGTTCTCCGCGATGCGGGCCACGCTCGGCGCCGACCGCTCCCGCGAGCACCTGCAGGCGCACGACCGTGCGGAGACCGTCACGCACGTGCACCTGCGCGCCGAACAGGTCGTCGACTGGGCGACCCGCGGCGGCAGCAGGGCCCTCGGCCTGGACGGCGTCGTCGGCAGCCTCCAGCCCGGTCGCGCGGCGGACGTGGTGCTCCTCAAGAACGACCACTCCCCCGTCATGTTCCCGATCCTCAACCCGTACGGCCACGTCGCCTTCCAGGCACAGCGCGGCGACGTGCACACAGTGCTCGTGAACGGGCGCGTCGTGAAGCGCGACGGCAGGCTCGTCGGCGCGGACCTCGCCAAGGCCCGCCTCGACGTCGAGCGGACCGTCGAGCACCTCATCACGACCATGGGCCCTGCGGCGTGGCAGCAGGGCATGAACCCGGACATCCCGGCCACGAAGGTGCTCGACAACCCGTACATGTACACCGAGTGGCGCAACGAGGCCTGACCAGGCCTATTCAGGCCTAATGGTGCGCGTCCGCGGGGTCGAGACTGGAGACCTCGTTGTCGAGGATGTGCTGGACGTGTCCGAGGGCGCGTGAGGTGTACGTGCCGGACTCGCGCGCGTCCAGCAGCGCGGCCTGCGCCGACTCGAGCAGCAGCCGGTGCAGCTCGCGGCGCTGGTGCAGCAGGTCCGACTCGGCCGGGCCGGCCGGTTTGGTGAGCGCCTGCCCGAGCGCGGCGTTCTCCCGGCGGGCCGCCTCGAGGGCCTCCTCGTCGAACGGCTGGCCGCCCGCCTGCCGCAGGTCCGGGTTCTCCAGGACGTCCTCGCCCTCGGCGACGATCTCGCCGATGAGCCGGGCCAGCTCCCGCCGGTCGGCCTCGGCGTCGGTGCCGGCGATGCGCAGTTTCTTGATCAGCACCGGCAGCGTCGCGCCCTGGCCGAGGAGCGTGACGATCGCGACGACGAACGCGATGAGGATCAGCTGTGAGCGGTGCGGGACGTTCTGCGGCAGCGACTGCGCGGCGGCGAGGGTGACGACGCCGCGCATCCCGGCCCAGGCGAGCGCCGCGCCGCCGCGCCAGCCGAGACCCTCCGTGGTCAGGTAGGCGTCGTCGGCCTGCTTGCGGCGCACCAGCGAGGCCATCCAGCCGGCCCGCGCCGCCGACTTCGGCGAGTCGTGCTGCCGCTCGGCCAGCCTGACGAGGATGCCCTGCAGCCGGTCGGTGCGGGCCCGGGCGCGGCGCTGGTCGTGGCGCAGCATCGCGGTCAGCGGCGCCACGAACATCACCCGCAGCAGCACCAGCAGCGCGGTCACCGCGAGCCCGATCCCGACGGTCTCCAGGACGTCGTCCTCCCCGTGGTGCACGTCGCCGACGACGGTGACGATCTGGTACCCCATGAGCAGGAACACCCCGTTGTCCAGCAGCAGCTGGATGGTGCGCCAGTTGGTGCGCTCGCTGATGCGGTCCTGCGCGGTGAAGTGCCGCGCGCTCTGATGCCCGGTGACCAGTCCAGCGACGACGACGGCGAGCACGCCGGAGGCGTGGATCTCCTCGGCGGGGACGAACGCGAGGAACGGCGCGATGAACGAGATCGCGGTGGTCAGCACCGGCTCGTTGAGCTTTGCCCGGATCCACACCGTGAGCAGGCCGGCGACGAGCCCGATGACGAGCCCGGCGGCGACGGCGAACGCGAAGTCGCCGAGCACGTCCCACAGCGACACCACGCCGGCGGTCGCGGCGACCGCGGAGCGGAGCATGACGAGCGCGGTCGCGTCGTTGATGAGCCCCTCGCCCTCCAGCACGATGACGAGCCGGGGCGGCAGGCCGAGCCGCTTGCCGATCGCGATCGCGGCGACGGCGTCGGGCGGGCTGACGACGGCGCCGAGCGCGATCGCGGCGGCCAGGCTGAGGTCGGGGATGAGCCAGTGCAGCAGGAGCCCGACGGCCAGCGCGGAGATGACGACGAGCAGCACCGACAGCCCGCCGATCGCCTTCACGTTGCGCCGGAAGTCGGTGGCGTGCACGTTGACCGCGGCCGAGTACAGGATCGGCGGCAGCACCACGAACAGGATCAGGTGCGGATCGACGTTGAGATTCGGCACGAACGGGATGTAGCTGAACCCGATGCCGACGACCACGAGCGCGATGGGCACGGCCACGCGGACGCGTGGCGCCACTTTCGCGACCGCGACGATGACGAGGACCGCTGCGATGGCGAGGAGTCCGTGCTGGAGGTGCATGCCACAGTCTTTCGCACCTCGGTTGACGGCCGCCGACCGGGGGATGGACCTTGGTGCCATCATGGGTCGCATGACGACGTGGCAGGAGTTCGAGACGGCCGAGCCGGCGTTCGCCGGCCGGGTCCGGGCGCTGTTCGACGCGTACAAGCACAAGACGATCGCTACACTGCGCGCCGACGGGTCGCCGCGCATCTCGGGCATCGAGGCGGAGTTCACCGGCGGCGAGCTGTGCTTCGGCTCGATGGCGAACGCCCGCAAGGGCGCCGACCTGCGGCGCGATCCTCGCTTCGCCCTGCACAGCGCCACGGTCGACCCGGTGGACGGCTCCGAGGCTTCGTGGCCCGGCGAGGCGAAGATCACCGGGCGCGCGGCCTTGTCGGACAATTCCGACAATTCAAATAAGTTTTGCGCGGACATCGCCGAGGTCGTGCACACGCACCTCAACGCCGCGGGCACCCGGCTCGTCGTCGAGTGGTGGACACCCGCACACGGCCTGCGTCAAGCCGAACGCGACTGATGTGACACCTCCGTAGGGAACGGCCACCTCGCCGACGCCCAGCGCCGCGAGGTCCTGCGTCGCCTCCGCGACACCCGGCGCGCCGCCATGGACCGCTGCGTCGACCCGGTCGCCGCCCTTCTCCTGGAGGGCGGCGCTCTCCGGCCGCGCGCCGGCCTGGACCGGCTCGACGCCCGCGAACGCACCTGGGCCCCACCGAGGCGGTGACCCCACCCCCAGCCGCCTCACCACGGGCCGCGGAACGCACCGGCGCAAGCGGTTCCACCCGTCCGGGGCACCGGCCGTCGTGCGCGACCGCCGGCGGCACCGCGCGGCCCGGTTCCCGGGGCCGCGCCGGCGACGGTCGTTCGGATCCGGTCTTCGCCGGCGCCCCCGACCTCGTTCGGGCCCGAAACCCACCTCGTTCGGGGCCGAACCCACCTCGTTCGGGTCCCGACGTCGCGTCGTTCGGGGGTCAACGACCATCTGTCGCGTCGTAGGACGGCCACGGGATGTTCACGTGGCGGCCGTCGCGTCAGACACTAATGATCGTCGATATTGTCGGCGGCGGTGCCGGTACCGGCGTCGCCGCCGTCGCCCGAAGTCTGATCGGAGCAGGAATGACCCGACGTTCTCGTCCGCTCGCCGCGCTGCTCGCCGGTGTGCTCGCCGCGCTCGTGCTCGGCACCCCGTCCCACGCGGCCCCGTCAGGGATCCCGTCGAAGGCGACCGCGCAGTCGTGGCTGAACGCGCTGACCGTCGCCACGCAGGGCACGACCAGTGGCTACTCCCGCGACCTGTTCCCGCACTGGGTCACCATCAGCGGCTCCTGCGACACCCGCGAGACCGTCCTCAAGCGGGACGGCACGTCGGTGGTCACCAACAGCTCCTGCTCGGCGACGTCGGGCCGCTGGTACTCCCCCTATGACGGCGCCACCTGGACCGCGGCGTCCGACGTGGACATCGACCACGTCGTCCCGCTCGCCGAGGCGTGGCGGTCCGGTGCCAACTCGTGGACGACCGCGAAGCGGCAGAGCTTCGCCAACGACCTCACCCGCCCGCAGCTCATCGCCGTCACCGACAACGTCAACCAGTCCAAGGGCGACCAGGACCCGTCGACGTGGCAGCCGTCGCTGACGTCGTACCGCTGCACCTACGCCAAGATGTGGATCGCCGTCAAGTACTACTGGGCGCTGAAGCTCCAGTCGTCGGAGAAGTCCGCGCTGCAGACGATGCTCAACACCTGCTCCTCCTGACCCGCCGGTTGGCCGGGGCGCGTGTCGCGCGTCCCGGCCCACCCGCACCCGGCCCGGAAACGGACCGCCGCCCGTCAGCCGGACAGGGGGTGTCCGCCGTCGCCGTCGACCTTGGTGTCCATGATGCCGTCCTCGTCGAGGTCGACCATAGTGACGTCGGCCTTGCCGTCGCCGTCGCTGTCGAGCTGGAACAGGTCGGCCTTGCCGTTGCCGTCGGTGTCGATGGCCAGCACGTCGGCGACGCCGTCGCCGTTGGTGTCGACGGCGAGCAGCTCGTCGCGCTGGTCGCCCCGGGTCTCGACGGGTTCGGTCATGGCGTATGCCCCTCTACGGTCCGGCGATCTCTGAAGAAGCGTCATGGTAGCCCCGCCCCGGACCGGCCGGGCATTCGCGGTGTGCCGGCGCTGACCGGTACCGCCGCCGAAGCCGGATCCGATGAAGGCCGCGGACCCTCGCGCTCCTGGGTTCATCCACCACCGCCCCTGACCTTGATCTCAACCTAGGTTGAGGTTTTACGGTGCACGCGTGGCACCCGAGCCGAACGCGCACGTGAAGGACCTGCTGACCGTCGGTGAGGTCACCGCCCGCACCGGGGTGGCCGCGTCAGCCCTGCGGTTCTACGAGGCCGAAGGACTCATCACCGCCGAGCGGAACCGTGGCAACCAGCGGCTGTACCGGCGGCACATGCTGCGCCGCATCTCGCTCATCCTCGCGGCCAGGCGGCTCGGCATCCCGCTCGCCGACGTCGCGCAGATCTTCACCACCCTGCCCGCCGACGAGGCGCCGAGCCACCGGGACTGGGTGCGGGTGTCCCGGATCTGGAAGCGTGAGCTCGAGGACCGGCGGCGGTACCTCGTGAATCTCGAGCGGCAGCTGACCGCCTGCATCGGCTGCGGCTGCCTGTCGATGCGGCTGTGCGACCTGCTCAACCCCGACGACCAGCTCGGCACCCGCGGGAAGGGGCCGGTGCGCCTCGACGACCCGGCGTGACCTCACGCCAGGGCGGCGTCGTGGACCTGCGGCGGCAGGGCCGCGACGAACGCGTGGTCGCCCCCGACGGGTCCGACCCGCGAGGCCCCGCCGGGTGAGCCGATCGCGCTGAAGAACCCCGCGTTGACGGCGGTGAACGCGTCGAGCCCAGCGGGCAGGTCGTCCTCGTAGAAGATGGCCTCGACCGGGCAGACCGGCTCGCACCCACCGCAGTCGATGCACTCGTCGGGCTGGATGTACAGCATCCGCTCGCCCTCGTAGATGCAGTCGACCGGGCACTCGTCGACGCATGCCTTGTCCATCAGGTCCACGCACGGCAACGCGATCACGTAGGTCATGGCGCGGACACTAGGTGCTCAACCGCACTTGAGCTCAAGCCCGGACCGGGTGTGACGGATCCCGGTCGCGGGTGGCCTGCCGCCGGCCGCGACGGGACGCCGGGGAACACTCTGGTGCGTGTCGTGGTGGATGTACGCGTTGCTGCCGCTCGCCGGCTTCGGGGCCGGCCTCGTCGGGAGCGTCGCGGGGCTCGCCTCGCTCATCAGCTATCCGATGCTGCTGGCGATGGGATTGCCGCCGGTCACCGCGAACGTCACCAACAGCGTCTCCCTCGTCTTCAGCAGCGCCGGGTCGGTGGCCGGGTCGCGGCCGGAGCTCGCCGGGCAGGGGCCACGGCTGCGGTGGCTGTCGCTCGCCGCCGTCGCGGGTGGGGTGACGGGCAGTTCGCTGCTGCTGCTCGCGCCGGCGGAGACGTTCGAATACGTGGTGCCGTGGCTGATCGCGGGCGCGTCGCTGGCGATCCTGCTGCCCCGGCGGCCGTCGGACGCGCCGCGGCACCGGCACCACCGCTGGCTGCTCGCCGGCGGTGTCGCGCTCGTCGGCGTGTACGGCGGCTACTTCGGCGCGGCGGCCGGGATCGTGCTGCTCGCGCTGCTGCTGGCGATGACCCCGGACACGTTCGCGCAGGGCAGCGCCGCGAAGAACGTGCTGCTCGGCGCGGCGAACGCGGTCGCGGCCTGCGCGTTCGCGCTGTTCGGCCCGGTGCACTGGCTCGCGGTGCTGCCGCTGGGCGCGGGCCTGTTCATCGGCGGCCGGCTCGGACCGGTCGTCATCCGCAGGAGCCCGCCGGCGGCGCTGCGCGGTGTCATCGCCGTGCTCGGTCTCGGTCTCGCCGTGCGGCTGGGCTGGCAGGCGTACCGCTGAGCCTTCAGAACCCGATGGGTTCGCGGAGCAGCAGGACGGTGCCGCGGCCGGGTTCCAGCTCGCCGTTGAGGACGAGCAGGCGGTTGACGGCGCTGGGCCGGCCGTAGACCGCCTGGGCGCGGACGTTCTCCAGCGGCAGGCAGTGCTCCTCGACGCGGCGCAGCGCGGCGCCCAGGTCGGGCACCACCTTCTGCGATCCGACGATCCAGATGGCGTGCCCGGCGCCGCCCGCGTAGCCGGGGATCTGGCCTCCGCTGGCCGACGCGACGACCAGGGAGCCGGTCTCGGTGACCGCGGCGACGCTGCCCACGATGACGTCCGGGGCGCCGATCAGCGCCCAGATCTCGCGGGCCCTCGTCGCCCGGTCCATGCCGAGGGTCCGCGCCTTGATCGCGTCGTAGCGCCCGCCGGCGTTGATGTCCGCGTCGATGCCGGACAGGCGCAGCGTCTCGCTCGCCCCGGTGAAGACGCTCGCGCCCTGCGGGATCAGCTCCGCGACGCGGGCCCGCGCGGCGGCGGCGTCGTCGAGGATCTCCACGGCGAAGTTGTTCGCCCGCAGCGCCGCCGCGGTCCGCTCCAGCCTGTCGGTGGGTGCTTCCCCTGCCAGCGGGCTGGTGTCGAGGTACCGCACCTCGTAGACCCGCTCGGCGAACCTCCAGCCGTCGCCGGTGCGCCGGTACCGGTCGTGGTAGACGGCGTAGTTCTGTCCCTGCCGGCCGTCGCGGGTGCGGGCGAGCTCCTGGATGTACGCGCGGCCGGTCGCGGTGTCGCCGTCGAGCTGGATCGTGCCCGGGTGGGTGTTCTGCACGAAGAACTCCCACTGCGCCTGCAGCCGCTCGCCGCCGGCCAGGATCTCCTCCGGGCCGGTGAACTCGGCGGGGATGTCGGGCATCCGCAGCACGCCGTCGCCGGTGAACAGCGCCGCGAGGCGGGCCCGGTCCCGCATCATCGCCGCGTCGGTGAACTCGCCGCGCAGCGCCTCGATCTCGACCCGGTCCGCGATCGCCTGGAAGTCCGTCATCGGTGTCCCCTGTTCGTCGGATGCTGCTTCGAGGGGTTCGACAGCACAGCCCCGCGGAATGTCAGGCCTCACAATCCGGTGCGCTGTGCTGTCGTACCGGTGAGGAAACCCGCAACCGAGGGGAGCGGCCGGACATGACCGACCGAGCGATCGTCGACGAGCGGCGGCAGCTGATCAACCTGGCGTACCGGCTGCTGGGCTCCCTCGCCGAGGCCGAGGACGCCGTGCAGGAGACGTACGCCCGCTGGTACGCCATGAGCCGCGAGCAGCAGGAGGCCGTCGAGGCACCCGGTGCGTGGCTGACCACGGTCGCCAGCCGGATCTGCCTCAACGTGCTGGGCTCGGCCCGCGCCCGCCGGGAGCGCTACGTGGGCGAGTGGCTCCCGGAGCCGCTGCCCGACCGCACGGAGTGGGGCGCCACGGCGGACCCGGCCGACCGGGTCACCCTCGACGAGTCGGTCAACATGGCGTTTCTCGTGATGCTGGAGTCGATGACCCCGGCGGAACGCGTCGCGTTCATCCTCCACGACGTCTTCCGCTACCCGTTCGCGGAGATCGCCGGCATCGTGGGCCGCACCCCGGCGGCGTGCCGCCAGCTCGCGTCCTCGGCCCGCCGCCGCATCCGCGCCGCCCGGGCTTCCGCGACCCCGGCGGCCCGGCAGGCGACCGTCGTGCGGGCGTTCAAGGCGGCCTGGGAGGCCAAGGACGTCGACGCGCTCATCGGCCTGCTCGACCCGGACGCCACGGCGGTCGCCGACGGCGGCGGCCTGGCCGTGACCTTCCCGCACCCGATCTCGGGCGCCGCGCGGATCGCGCGCACCTGGGTCGAGATCGCCCACCTGGCGACGGCGGGCACGACCTTCCTGGAGCGCACCGTCAACGGCCGGCCCGGCCTGGTCGCCGAACAGGACGGCCGCATCGTCACGGTGTTCGCGTTCGCCGTCGACGGCGGCCGGATCACGCGCATCTGGGCCGTCCGCAACCCGGAGAAGCTCAGGCCGTGGACGACGGACTGACCCGCAGGGTCAGCGACTGGAACCGGCGGCCCCGCTCCACCCCGACGGTGTGGAAGTCGACGACGTCGAAGCCCGCGCCGCCGCCCGTGACGAGGCCGAGCAACTGCTCGTCGGTGCGCCACGAGAAGAAGCGCGGCGGCACGTGCTCGTCGCCGTCGATGGGCCCTTCTGCGCTGTGCGTCCCGCCGAACACGCCGAGGAAGAACAACCCACCGGGGCGCAGCACCGCGCGGATCGCCTCCAGGGCCGCGGGCAGGTCGCGGTTGGGCACGTGCAGCAGGCAGTTCATCGTGAACACCGCGTCGAACGAGCCGGCCGGCACCTCCAGCCGCAGCAGATCCATGACGTGCGCCTCGAGCCCCTTGGCCCGGCAGCGCTCGACCATCGCCGGCGACAGGTCGGCCGCGACGACCTCGAAACCCTCCTCCTGGAACGCGAGGCTGTCCTGCCCGGTGCCGGCGCCGACCTCCAGCAGCCGCGCCCCCGGCGCCAGCCTGTCCCGGAACGCCTGCCGCTCCGCGACCTTCCACGGCTCCTTGGTGAGCCGGTCCCGCCAGGCCGCCCGCCCGTCGTACGCCGTCCGCAGCGCACCGATCACGTCGTCGTACCGAACGTCCATGCCGTCCAGTATCGACGGCCCGGCCCCGGCCCGTCGCGCTCGGCCGGCCGTGGCGGGGGCGGGACTCAGCGGGCGTGCCTTGCCCGGCCCGCCGCGGTGGGCACCGACACGGGCGAGCGGGGGACGGGCACGCCCGGTGGAGCGGGGACGGTGAGGGTCGGCAGGGAGCGGCGGGGCACGGGGACCGTGGCGGCGAAGCGGGGACCTGGGGCCGCGGTCAGCACCAGGCGGTGCCGGCCGGCGACCGGGACCCGCGTGGGCCTGGAGCGGCGCAACAGGCGCAGTGCCTGGAGTTCGACGCCGTGGTAGACGAGCATGGCCGCGATGAGGCTGAACCACAGCACCGACACCGTCGCCACCAGCGCCTGCAGTGGGCCGGCGTGGTGCGGCAGGAGGCCCCAGCGGTTGAAGGCGGCGATGACCAGGTAGTGCACCAGGTAGAACGCGAAGGACAGCTCGCCCAGGTACACCATGACCGGGCGGGACCAGAAGGTGCGTGCGCCGCGCAGGTCGGCGCGGGCGGCCGCGGCCACGATGCAGGTGACGGGGACGAGCGTGATGGCGTGCTCGTTGAGCGGGTAGGGGGCGAACAGGCCCGCGACCATCGCCGGCGGCAGGAGCGCCAAGGACCAGCGCAGACCGGGGCCGCGCCAGGAGCCGGAGCGCACGAGCAGGGCGACGCAGACGCCGAGCGTGAACTCGGCCATGCGGACCGGGGGCAGGAGGTAGCCGACCCAGGCCGCGGTGGCGTGGGAGGCGTGGACAAGGTTCGCGCCGAGGGCGACGACGCATTCGACCATCATGACCGCGATCGCCCACAGGCCGGCGGGGCCGAGGCGGCGCAGGCCGGCGAGCAGCAGCGGGAAGCACAGGTAGAAGAACGCCTCGCAGGACAGCGACCAGCTGACGATGTTGAGGCCGGCGTACACGTCGCGCCGCGGCACCCAGCTCTGCGTGAGGGTCAGGTGGGTGGCCAGTTGCAGCGGGCCGGCGCCGCCGATGATGAACACGGCGGCCACGGTGGTGACGAAGGTCGCCGGGTAGATCTTGCTGAAGCGCCGCCACCAGAAGGTGCGGGCGGGTTCGCCGGGGCGGGCGGACCAGGCGAGGACGAAGCCGGACAGGACGAAGAAGAACGAGACGCCGAGGCCGCCGCCGTGGGCGAGGGCGGCCCAGACCGCGGAGCGGACGGGCTTGGCGGCGACGAGCTGCGGGTTGTAGTACTGCTCGAGCAGGTGCTGGCCGAAGACGATGAGCGCGGCTGCCCAGCGCAGTCCGGTGAGCGACGGTAGGCGGCTGTTACGGTTCACCCCCGTTGTCTAACGAAACCCGCGCATGCACAAGGGTGAACGGGGACAGGCTCACATCGAACCTCATCCTGAGAAGGCCCGCACCGCCGCATCCACGGAGACGACGTCGGCGTACTTCGCGTCCAGGTCGAACAGGTTCGCCTCGTGCGGGCCCGGGGCACGGTCGGCGCACGCCTCCCGCACCACCATGGGCCGGAAGCCGGCCTGCAGCGCGTCGACGGCGCTGGCCCGCACGCAGCCGGACGTGGAGTAGCCGCCGATGACGACGGTGTCGACGCGGGCGGCGGTGAGCCACGCGGCGAGGGCGGTCCCGGCGAACGCGCTCGCGTAGTGCTTGCGGATCACCAGCTCACCGGCCGACGGGGTCAGCGAGGGGGGCAGCGCGGCGAGGGGCGAGCCGTCGGCGAAGACCCTCAGGCCGGGGACCTTGGTGGCGAACAGCGGCGCCTCGGAGCAGGTCTCGTCGGCGAACCCGACGGCCGTGAACGCCACCGGCAGCCCGGCGGGCCTGGCCGCGGCGAGCAGGTCCGACATCGCGGCGAGCGCGGCCGATGCCGTGGTGCAGAACAGCGGCGAGTCCGGGTCGAGGTAGGCGACGACGGGGTCGACGAGCAGCAGCGCCGGCCGCGACCCCCAGCCGAGCCGCCGCGAGAACCCGGCGGCCAGATAGTCCGGTGTGGACATCAGACGACGCCGTCCGCGCGCAGCTTCTCCAGGTCCTCGGTGGACAGTCCCAGCAGGTCGCCGTACACGGACTCGTTGTGCTCGCCGAGGGCGGGACCGGCCCAGCGGATCGAACCCGGGGTCTCCGACAGGCGCGGCGCCGGCGCCTGCATCGGCAGCGTCCCGAAGCCGGGGTGCGGGACGTCCACGATGGACTGCCGGGCGACGAAGTGCGGGTCGGCGAGCATGTCCGCGGGGCGGTAGATCTTCCCCGCCGGTACACCCGCCGCGTGCAGCAACGCGAGGGTCTCATCCGCCGGCAGGGTCGCGGTCCAGGCGCCGATCGTGTCGTCGAGCTCCTGCTGGTTGGCCCCGCGGGCGCCGTGCGTCGCGTAGCGGGGATCCTCCGCCAGCGAGGGCCGGCCCATCACCTCGCACAGGCGGGCGAAGACGGTGTCGCGGTTGCCGGCGATGAGGATGTCGACCCCGTCCGCGGTCGGGTAGGCGTTGCTGGGCGCGACGTTCGGCAGGATCGCGCCGGTGCGTTCGCGCTGGTACCCGGCGACGACCCACTCCGGCAGCAGCGACTCCATGTACGTGAGGACGGCCTCGTAGATGGCGGAGTCGACGACCTGGCCGCGACCGGTGCGGGAGCGGGCGTGCACGGCCATGACGGCGCCGTAGGCGGCCATGGTGCCGGCGAGGGCGTCGCCCAGGGACACGCCGACGCGGCTGGACGGGCGGTCGGGCTCGCCGGTGACGTGCCGGATGCCGCCCATCGCCTCACCGATCGACCCGAACCCGGCCCGCGGCGCGTAGGGGCCGGTCTGCCCGTACCCGGTGACCCGGACGAGCACGAGCCGCGGGTTGATCGCGGACAGCTCGTCGTAGCCGAGGCCCCAGCGCTCCAGCGTGCCGGGCCGGAAGTTCTCCACGAGCACGTCGGAGGAGGCGACGAGCCGGCGGACCAGGTCCTGCCCGGCGGGGCTGCGCAGGTTGCAGGTGACGGACTTCTTGTTGCGGGCCACGACCGGCCACCACAGCGACTGCCCGTGCGGCTTCTCCCTGCCCCATTCGCGCATCGGGTCGCCTTTGCCGGGATCCTCCAGCTTGATGACCTCGGCGCCGAAGTCGCCGAGCAGCTGCCCGGCGAACGGACCGGCGAGCAGCGTCCCGGTCTCCAGGACGCGGATGTCAGACAGCGGACCAACCATGGTTCGGGAGTGTACGGTTTGGAAACGTTGTTTCGCTAGAGGAACCGGAGGTCGGCGATGGCCGGTGTGGAGATCGTCGAGGTGGGTCCGCGCGACGGCCTGCAGAACGAGAAGGTCCTGCTGCCGACCGAGGTCAAGGTCGACTACATCACGCGGGCCCTGGACGCCGGCGTCCGCCGGGTGGAGGCGACCGCGTTCGTGCATCCGGGCCGGGTGCCGCAGATGGCCGACGCCGAGGCCGTGATGGCGTCGGTGCCGCGCCGCGCCGGCGTCACGTACATCGGCCTCGTGCTCAACCGGCGCGGCCTGGACCGGGCCCTGGCAGCCGGGGTCGACGAGGTCAACGTGGTCGTGGTCGCCTCCGACGAGTTCTCCCGCCGCAACCAGGGCACCACCACCGCCGAGGCCCTCGACGTCTGGCACGGGATCGCGTCCGCGGCGGGCGTTCCGGCCTCGCTGACGATCGCGGCCGCGTTCGGCTGTCCGTTCACCGGCCAGGTGTCCGTGGACCGCGTGCTCGAGATCGCCGCCGAGGCCTGCAGGTCCGCACCGCGCGAGATCGCGATCGCGGACACGATCGGCGTCGGCGTCCCCACCCAGGTGCGGACACTCGTCCGCGAACTGAAGGCCCTCGGCGTGCCGCTGCGGGCGCACTTCCACAACACGCGCAACACCGGCTACGCCAACGCCGTCGCCGCCCTCGAAGCCGGGGTGCGGACCCTCGACGCCAGCATCGGCGGGATCGGCGGCTGCCCGTTCGCGCCGCAGGCGACCGGCAACATCGCCACCGAGGACCTCACGTACCTGTTGCACGGCATGGCCGTCGACACCGGGCTCGACCTGCCCGCCCTCGCCGCCACCGGCACCTGGATCGGGGAACGGCTCGGCATCCGGACCCCCGCCCAGCTCGGCCGCACGGCGCCGTTCCCACCCTTGCCTCAGAATGGAAACGGTGTTTCCATTACGCCGTGACTGGCGCTCAGCTGAACATCTGCAACGGCGTGCGGGAGTTCGCCCGTGCCACGCCGGACACGGTCGCCGTGATCGACGGGGACCGCCGGCTCACGTACGCCGCCCTCGACGAGCGGGCGAGCCGCCTGGCCAACGCGCTCCTGGACGCCGGTCTGCGGCCCGGCGACCCGGTGGCGGTCCTGTCCGGCAACCGCCTGGAGTACTGCGAGATCGCCGCCGGGCTGGCGAAGGCCGGCCTGCCGATGGTGCCGCTGAACCCGCGCCAGACGGCCGCCGACACCGCGTACATCGCCGGCCACTCGGGCGCGCGGGCGCTGATCCTGGACCCGGTGCTGCAGGACCGCGCCGTGGACGTCGGCATCACGCTGCCGCTCGGCCCGGCCTACGAAGCCGCGCTCGCCAGGGCCTCCGCGACCGACCCGCGGGTGCCGGTCGGTGAACAGGACCCGTTCTGCATCGCGTACACCTCGGGCACCACCGGCGCGCCGAAGGGTGTCCTCATCAGTCACCGCTCCCGCTGCCTGACCTTCTACTGCACCGCCCTGGAGTGGGGGCTCGGACCGGGCCGGCGCACGGTCGCCGTCGCGCCGATGTATCACGGCGCAGGGTTCGCGTTCGCCTACGCGGCCGTCTTCACCGGAGGGACCGTGTCGATGCTGCGCGCCTGGGACCCGGGCGCGCTCCTGGCCATGATCGGGCGGGACCGCCTGCAGTCGGTGTTCCTGGTGCCGACGCACGCGGTCGGCCTGCGCGAGGCCGGCCTCGCCGGGCACGACCTGCGCAGCCTCGACACGCTGTACTTCAACGCGGCCGCGCTGCCCGTCGCGCTCAAGGCATGGGTCCTGGAAGCGTTCCCCGGCGTCGGCGTGCACGAGCTCTACGGCTCCACCGAGGCCGGTGTCATCACCAACCTGCGCCCCGCCGACGCCCGCCGCAAGGCCGGATCCGTCGGCCATCCCTGGTTCATGACCGAGATCCGGGTCGTCGACGACGATGGTGTGCCGGTCGCCCCGGGCACACCCGGCGAGCTCTACAGCCGGTCGCCGTTCCTCATGAACGGATATCTCGCGAACCCCGCGGCGACCGCGGAGTGCACCACCGCGGACGGCTTCATGACCAGCGGGGACGTGGTCGTGGTCGACGACGAGGGGTACATCACCATCGTCGACCGCAAGAAGGACCTGATCATCACCGGTGGGGTGAACGTCTACCCCCGTGACGTCGAGGAGGCCCTGGCCGCGCACCCGTCGGTCGTGGAGGCCGCGGTCGTCGGCGAGCCCGACGACCGGTGGGGCGAGCGGGTCGTCGCATACGTCGTGGCGCGTCCCGGGACCGGGTGGGACCCGGACGCGCTGCGCGAGCACCTGCGGGACCGGCTCGCCGGGCACAAGGTGCCGAAGGAGATCCGGCCGATCGCGGCGCTGCCCCGCAACGCGGCTGGCAAGGTGTTGAAACGAGAGTTGAGGAGTGCTCTGTGAGGGCCCATGTCGAGCTGATCCACGAGGACGACTACATCTGGCACGCCGCCGAACTGCCGTTCGGGGAGGGCGGGGCCGTCGAGCGGCGGCTGTCCACCGACGAGGAGGACGGCTCGTCGTCGCTGTCGCTGCGGTTCCCGGCCGACTGGGGCCGAGGCCCGGGCGTGCCGCACGCCGACACCGAGTTCTACGTCGTGTCGGGTTCGCTGGTGTACGGCGGCACCGAGGTCGGACCGGGCGGCTACCTGCAGGTCCCCAAGGGCGTGCCGATGGACTGGATCAAGATCCGGGAAGGTAGCCACGTCCTGCACTGGCGCGAGTACGGCGACGCCGGCTTCGACCCCGACGGCCCGTCCCGCTCCGAAGGCGCGCCGTCGCTCATCGACCCGTCGAAGCTGGAGTGGGTCGCGGCGCCGACCGTCGGGCCGCTCACGCCGCTGTACATCAAGCTGCTGCACCGCGACCCGAAGACCGGCTTCTACACCCGCCTGATCCGGGCGCCGAAGGGCTGGAGCGACCACCGCCTCGCGCACCACCCCTGCTACGAGGAGTTCTACACGCTCAGCGGCAAGATGGCGTACAACTTCGGCGACATCGACGAGGGCACCTACTGCTTCCGCCCCGCCGGCGTGAAGCACGGCCACTTCATCGCCGAGACCGAGATCGACTGGATCATCCGCTCCGACGGCGAGCTCATCAACTGGTACACCACCGACGAGTGGGTCAAGTGGGGCGGCACCGCCGAGAACTACCACACCCACGAGGCCCCGGTCATCTCCACCCTCCCGGTCCGCTCCCGCTCCCGCGGCCCCTGGTCCGGCGACGGCATGTAGTGGACCCGGCCGCCGCCCTGCCGGGCGGCGGCCGTCCGTCCGTGGCAGCCGCCCGGCTCAGACCGGCCGGTTGACCGCGGCGCGGGTCGAGCAGCTCTTGAAGTTGCCGTCGGGCAGCAGCTTGCACACCGTCAGCGTGATCCGCTCGCCGTACGCGGGACCGCCCTGGGCCGCCGCCGGGATGTCCTTGTAGTTGCTCAGGCCGCAGCCCTGTGCCGACGTCGACCAGGTGCTGCCGCCGGCGCCGGTCACCATCGCGAAGATGCCGTTGAGCCCGTCGCAGTACGAGTCGTGGGCCTCGACGTACCCGTTGCCGGTGCTGCCGACGGGGTTGGAGTACCACGTGCCGTACCCGAG
The DNA here is from genome assembly GCF_040605635.1 of Dactylosporangium sp. NPDC005555. Lineage (NCBI taxonomy): Bacteria > Bacillati > Actinomycetota > Actinomycetes > Micromonosporales > Micromonosporaceae > Dactylosporangium > Dactylosporangium sp. NPDC005555. The sequence goes on along the minus strand of NZ_JBEXDG010000033.1, from coordinate 19,132 downwards.
TCGCAGCTGGCTGTTGTTGGCGCTGGTCATGTACGTGGTCAGGGTGTTGTAGCCGGCCGCGTGCGCCGGGGCGCCGCTCACGGCCAGCGCGACGGCGGACACGGCCGCCGTCACCCCCAGCAGCCGGCCGATGGGTCCGAAACGATGCACTGCGCTGTCTCCCGTCCGTCGGAACTGCGTGACGGGAGACAGCATCGAGCGGTCGCAATGCAGGAAGCTTGCGGAAACCTGGAATCGGGCGGGTCAGCGGGCGACGAGCCTCAGCGGGCGACAAGAGCTCAGCGGGCGACGAGCCTCAGCGGGGGACGAAGGCGCCGCGGGGGGTGCCGACGACGGCGCCGTCGCGGTAGGCGACCTGGCCGCGCAGGACGGTGGCGACGGGCCAGCCGCGGACCTTGCGCCCGGCGAACGGGCAGTGGTCCTGGCCGGACAGCAGCAGGTCGGTGGTGACCTCCTGCTCGAGGTCGGGGTCCACGACGGTGAGGTCGGCGTCCTGGCCGACGAGCAGGGAGCCCTTGCGCGGCCACAGGCCGTAGGCGCGGGCCGGGTTGCCGGAGACGAGTTCGGCGACCCGGTGCGGGGCGAGGCCACGCTTGTGCATGCCCTCGCTGAGCAGGATCGGATACAGCAGGCCGGTGCCGCCGAAGCCGGGCAGCGCCGGCCAGAGCTCGTCGCCCTTGTGCTCCTCCAGGCAGCACGCGTGGTCGGAGGCGATCCAGTCGACCTTGCCGGACAGCACCCCCGCCCAGAGCGCCTCCGTGTCAAGAGCGCTGCGGATCGGGGGGTTGACCTTGCCGCCGAGGCCGGACAGCTCGTCGTAGTTGAGGCACAGGTGGTGCAGGGTGACCTCGGTGCGCAGGTCCAGGTCGGGACGGGCGAGGCGGGCCTCGTTCGCGGCCGCGAGCGCCTCACCGCTGGACAGGTGCAGCAGGTTGACCGGGCACGCGGTCGCCGCCGCCAGGGTCGTCGCCTCGCCGATCGCGACCCGCTCGGTGAGCGGCGGGCGGGCGTCGGAGTACGCCTTCAGCGTCTGCGGGTCGCCGGCGGCGCGGACCCGCTCGATGAACAGCCGCATCAGCTCGGCCTGCTCGCAGTGCAGCGACAGCGAGACCCGCCGGCCGGTGTCCTGGGCGGCGGCGGAGACGGCCTCCATGATCTGGTAGAGGTGGCCGAGGTCGTACTCGTCGCTCATCGTGAACGCCTTCGCGTCCCGGGAGTCGGCGGACAGGTTGAAGCCCTTGTAGAACATGTAGTACTTGAACGAGCTGATCCCGTGCCGGTCCACGAGCGCGGGCACCTCGCCGACCTGGCGGGTGTCCATCGGCGCGAGGTGGAAGCCGTAGTCGGTCCAGGCGTGGCCGGACACCGCGTCGAGGACCTCGGGCAGGATGTCCTCGTAGGCGCCGGTCCTGTTCAGGTAGTGCTGGCCGGTGCGGAAGTAGGACAGCACGGTCGTCGCCCCGCCGACCAGCGACGAGCGGGTCTCCTCGGCCGCGTCGACCGCGAGGGGCCGGTAGATGCCGAGGTGGTAGTGCGCGTCCACGCCGCCCGGGAACACCAGCTTGCCGGTCGCGTCGAGGACCTCGTCCGCATCGTCGAGATCCTCGCCGATCGCGACGATACGTCCGTCCTTCGCGGCGAGATCCGCCCGGACCGTGCCCGTGTATGGGAGCACCAGCGTGCCATTGCGAACCAGCAGGTCGTACCGCGCCACGTGATCATCCTTTCCGGCGTTTCCCTGAGAGTAACGGGGTTTCCATTTCGGCGGAAGTGCCGTTAGGCTCTGCTGGTGGAACTGCAGCCCGCCTTAGCAGGGATCACGGTCGTGGACGTGTCCACCCTGTTCGCCGGCCCCCTCGCCGCCACCATCCTCGGGGACTTCGGCGCCGACGTCATCAAGATCGAGCATCCCGCGAAGGGTGATCCTTCCCGCGGCCACGGCCCCGCCAAGGACGGCGTGCCGCTGTGGTGGACGCTGCTCGGGCGCAACAAGCGCTGCGCCACCCTCAACCTGTCCCGCCCCGCCGGCGCCGAGCTTCTCAAACGCCTCCTCGCGGACGCCGACGTGCTCATCGAGAACTTCCGGCCCGGCACCCTGGAGCGCTGGGGCCTCGGCCCCGACGTCCTCGCCGAGGTCAACCCGCGCCTCGTGATCGCCAGGGTGACGGCGTTCGGCCAGTTCGGCCCCTACGCGTCGCGCCCCGGCTTCGGCACCCTGGCCGAGGCGATGAGCGGCTTCGCGGCCATCACGGGCGAGCCCGACGGCCCGCCGACCCTGCCGCCGTTCGGCCTCGCCGACGGGATCGCCGCCATCGCCACCGCGCAGGCCGTGACGACGGCGTTGCTCGCCCGGCACGGCACCGGCAAGGGGCAGGTGATCGACCTGGCCATCATCGAGCCCATCCTGACCCTGCTCGGGATGCAGCCCATGGTCTACGACCAGCTCGGCGTCGTCCAGGGACGCACCGGCAACCGCAGTGTCAACAACGCGCCGAGGAACACGTACCGCAGCCGCGACGGCAAGTGGCTCGCCGTCTCGACGTCCGCCCAGGCCGTCGCCGAGCGCGTGCTCCGGCTCGTCGGGCACCCCGAGGTGATCGACGAGCCGTGGTTCGCGGCCGGCGCCACCCGCGCCCTGCACGCCGACCTCCTCGACGGCTACGTCGGCGACTGGATCGCCCAGCGCGACGCCGCCGACGTGGTCGCCGCGTTCGAGGCCGCGGAGGCGGCGGTCGCCCCGATCAACGACATCGCCGGCGTGTTCGCCGACCCGCAGTACGCCGCGCTCGGCACCCTGCGCGCCGTCGACGACCCCGACCTCGGCCCCGTGCGGATGCAGAACGTGCTGTACCGGCTGTCCGCCACCCCCGGCGACATCCGGTGGACCGGCCCGAGGCTCGGCGCGCACAACGAGGAGATCTTCCGCGACCGCCTGGGTCTCAGCGCCGAGGACGTCGAGAAGCTGCACGCCGACGGGGTGCTGTGATGTTCGGGTTCCTCGCCGGCGCGACCGTGCTCGACCTGGCGCAGCCGATGCGCCGCGGCATGCCGCAGTCGCCCAACCACCCGCCGTTCCGGATGGCCCTGGAGCGCCGCCACGGCGACCTGGTCCGCCCCGACGGTGGTTCGGCCGCGAACGAGCTGATCGTCACCGGCGGCCACGTCGGCACCCACGTCGACGCCCTGGCCCACGTGTCGCAGGACGGCGTGCTCCACGGCGGCGTCGAGGCCGCCTCGGTGCAGTCCCACCTCGGGTTCACCTCCCACGGCATCGAGTCCTTCGAGGTGTTCGTCGGCCGCGCGGTGGTCCTCGACGTCGCCCGGGTGCACGGCGTGCCGGTGCTGCCGGCCGGCTATGAGATCACCGCCGCCGACCTCGACGCCTGCGCCGCCGACGTACGTCCCGGCGACGCCGTCCTCATCGGCACGGGGTGGTCCCGCCGGTGGGACGAGCACGACGCGTTCATCGGCCACCGGGACGGCACGCCCGGCCCAGGGGTCGGGGCCGGGGCGTGGCTCGCCGATCGGCAGGTCCGGGTCGTCGGGGGCGAGACGATCGCGTTCGAGCACATCCCGGCCGGCAAGGGGCACGCGGTGCTGCCCGTGCACCGGATGCTGCTGGTGGAGCGCGGCGTCCACATCGTGGAGACGATGCGGCTGCACCCGCTGCTGGACACCGGCGCCCGCGAGTGCCTGCTGATCCTCAACCCGCTGCCGATCGTCGGCGCGACCGGCGCCCCGGTCCGCCCCCTCGCCATCCTCCCCGCCGCTGGGGGTGCGGCATGACGACCGCCGCCGTCCACGCGACGGACGGCCGGCGCGCCGGCGGTGCGGCATGACGGCCGTCGAGCGGCTCGCCGAGTTCGCCGTCGCCTGCCGGGACGAGCCGCTGCCCGGGGCCGTCGTCGCCGACGTGCCGGCCCGGGTCCTCGACATCCTCGGGCTCGCCCTCGCCGCCCACGGCGACCCCGACGCCGACGCCGCGCCCGCCGTCCTGCGGTCGGTGCGCCGGTGGGGCGGCACCCCCGAGGCGACCGTCATCGGCACCGGTGAGCGGCTCCCCGCCCCGGCCGCCGCGCTCGTCAACGGCACCCTCGCGCACTCGCTGGACTTCGACGACACGCACCTGCCGTCGGTGCTGCACCCGTCCGCGTCCGTCGTCCCGGCGGTCCTCGCCACCGCCGAGGCCACCGGCGCGTCCGGCGCCGCGGTCCTCGCCGCCGTCGCCGCCGGCGTCGAGCTGACCAACCGCCTGGGCATGGCCGCGTACGACCCGGCGATCGCCAACAGCATCTTCTTCGAACGCGGCCTGCACGCCACCTCGATCTGCGGCGCGATCGGCTCCGCGGCCGCGGCGGCGCTGCTGCTCGGCCTCGACGCGCCCCGCGTCGCGTCCGCGATGGGGGTCGCCGCCAGCATGGGCGCCGGCCTCATCGAGGCGAACCGCACCGGCGGCACCGTCAAGAAACTGCACTGCGGCTGGGCCGCGCACGCCGGCGTGTCCGCCGCCTACCTCGCCGCCGACGGGCTCACCGGCCCGCCGACCGTGCTGGAGGGCAGGTTCGGCTTCTTCGCCGCGTACACCGACGGCCGCCACGACGACGACGCGCTGCTGGGCGACCTCGGCACCCGGTGGGAGCTGCTGCGGACCGCGTTCAAACCGTATCCGTCCAACCACTTCACGCACCCGGGCATCGACTGCGCCCTCGCGCTGCGCGCCGCCGGCCTCGACGCGTCCACCGTGGACTGGATCGAGCTCGGCGTGGCCGCCCCGACGCTGCGCACCATCGCCGAACCGGTCGCCGAGAAGGCCCACCCGCGCAGCACCTACCACGGGAAGTTCTCCGGGCCGTACACCGTGGCGACCGCGCTGCTCGGCGGCGGCGGCCTTGGCGTCGGCCTCGACGACTTCACCGGGCCGCTCGACCCTGACCGGCTCGCCCTGGCCGCGAAGGTCCGCTGCGTGCGCGACGACCGCGCCACCGGGATCTTCCCGCACGCCTTCGCCGCGGTCCTGCGTGTCGGCGCCGCCGGGCAGGTCCACGAGCACCGCGTCGACGCCTCACTCGGCAGCGCCGGGGCCCCGCTCTCCCCCGCCGACCTGGCCCGCAAGTTCCGCCTCAACGCCACCCGGGTCCTGTCCCCCGCCGACGCCGACGCCCTCGCGGCCCGCACCACCGCCCTGCCCGGCCTCCCCGCCGTGGACACGCTGCTGCGACCCTGAGGCCTCAGCGGAGGGCCGAGGGCGCGACCGCGTGCTCGCCGTCGTGGTTGCGGCTGTACTGCACGACCTTGCCCTTGCGGACGCGGGCGAGGAGACCGGCCCGGTACAGCGCGTTGAGGTGGTGCGACACCGTCGACTTGCTCAGCCCGTGCCGCCGGCCGAGCTCGGTGGTCGACCGCGGCTCGTCCAGGTCGCGCAGGATCGCGGCCCGGCGGACCCCGACGAGCTGGATCAGCCCGGCGGAGCGCGCCGAGGGGGCGAGCCTGCCCCACAGCGGATACTCGACCGAGGCGTTGTCGAGGTCGTCCAGCTGCACCGCGAGGGTCGGGCAGCCGAGCATCGTCGGCACGAACACCAGGCCCGATCTGGGCAGTTCGTAGTCCTGCTTCCAGGAGACCGTCAGCTCGATCCGGGTGCCGGTCCACCGGACCGACGGGTGCAGCGTGTTGAGGGCGTGGCCGATGCCGTACCGCGCCATCAGCCGCCCCCGCGCCGCCAGCTCCGCGTCGAGGGCGTCGCGGATGCCGGTGATCTGCTCGGCGAGGACGGTGTCGTAGAACCGGTGCAGCCCGTCGGCGGCGCGCCTGGCGAACGACCCGTCGTCGAGGGCGTCCCGGACCTCGCGGGACTGGTCCCCGAGCCGGGGGTCCAGCAGCTGCTCGACGGCCACGCCGGCCGGCGTCGCACGGATCCGCTCCAGCTGGTGGTGCCGGTCCTCGTCCCAGCCCAGCATCGACGGGCTCGGCGTGAGCAGGTCCGGCGAGTATCTGGCGGCGGCCCGGACCGCCTTGCCGAGCAGCGCCACGTCCCGGTCCCGCAGCGCGAAGCGGGCGGCCGGCCCGGGGTCGCCGAACTCGCGGTGCCGGGCGCCGCGGGCCGTCAGCCACAACCACGCCAGGGTCTCCACGGCCGGCGACGCCGCCATCCGCAGCCTGGCAATGCCTTCCCCACCGACCATCACCGACACCATGCGGCCAGTCTACTGACGCGCCTCGATCGCTCCGGGTGGCAAACGGTTCGACGATCGTCGAACCGTTTGCCACCCGGGCGCCGATGCAGTGGACTCGCACCGACGGACAGGATCGGCCGCTGACGGGGGCGGCCGATCCGGTCAGCGGCGGAGCCGGGCGCAGGCGTCGAGGGCCTGGTGCAGGGCGTCCTCGACGGTGTCGATGTCGTGGCGGTCCAGGGCGTGCCGGATCCGGGTGAGGCACGCGGCCAGCAGGCGTGCCTCACCGCGCGGGGCCGGCGCCCGGGTCGCGCCGCCACGGACCCGGGCGAGGGCGCCGGTCGTGGCCAGCCGCGCCAGGTCGCGCTGCGTGGTGGCCGGCGACGCGCCGGTCGCGTTGCGCACGTCGGTGATCGTCACGTATTCGCACCGCGCCAGCAGCTCGATGATGCGCTGGTAGCGCACGGCCGGCAGCATGGGCCCGGCCTCTTCCGTCATGGTCATCGGCGGCACCGCCTCACGAGATGGGATACAACTGACCGTCGGTGGCGACGGCCGGGCCGAAGTCGACCTCGCGGCCGTCGACGGAGAACCGGTAGCGCCCGAGGCGGCGGATCACCGGCTTCGCGTCCAGGTACTGGCGCATGTCCTCGAGCTCGGCCGGGGTCAGCCAGCTCGGCGGGTCGGACACGGCCCGGAAGCCGCACACGTCGGCGAGGTCCCGCAGCCAGCGGGTCTGCTGGGTGGTGAGCAGGTTGAGCTTGCTGCGGAAGTAGATGACGTCGGGGTCGACCTCGACCAGCGGCGACTGCCACAGCCGGTGCACGCTGTTGACGACGGCGTTGCGGGCGGTGGCGTCCGACGGGTCGATCGACGCGTAGTTGTCCCACATCGGCGCGACGTCGGGGCCGCTGCGCAGGCCGTCGAGCAGGCCGAGCGACGGCACCAGGATCGCGCCGGAGCCGAGCAGGTAGACGTCGTCGCCGGCGGCCTCCCGGATGACCCGCAGTCCGGTGCGGTAGAGCGACTCTCTCGAAGGGCCGGCGGCGGGCGCCGCGCCGGCGTTGATGAAGTCGAGCTTGAGGTAGCGGTACCCCCACTCGTGCACCACGGTCCGGATCAGCCCGGCGACGTGCGAGAGGGCGTCCTCGCGGGCGAGGTCCAGGGCGTAGTAGGGGCCGCCCCAGTTGTACCCGGCGACGACCGGCCGCCCGTCGGCGGAGCGCAACAGCAGCTCGGGACGTTCGAGCGCGAGGCGGGAGTGCGGCAGCGCGATGAACGGGGCCAGCCACAGCCCCGGCGTGAAGCCGGCGTCGGCGATGCGGTCGGCGACGGCGCGCATCCCGCTGGGGAACTTCGCGTTCGGCTGCCAGTCCCCGACGAGCTCCTCCCAGCCGTCGTCGATCTGCACCACGTCGAACGGCAGCCCGGCGAGGTCGGCGACGTCCTTGGTGAGCTGCGCCTCGGTGACGTTCTCGTAGTAGGCGTACCAGCTGCACCACACGTTGCCGGCGCGGCGGGTGCCGGCGCCGAACCGCGACGCGAGCTGGTCGGTGTATGCGGCGAAGACGTCCTCCTCGGGGCCGTAGGCGAGGAACCATTCGGCGCCCCCGTCAGCACCCCCGCCGGCGTACCAGCCGGTGATGGTGTCGTGGTCGGCGGCGAGCCTGGGCGTGTCGAGGCCGAGGGCGCCGAGCAGGAGGGTGCCGCCGCCGGGGCCCTGCAGCGCGGCGACGGCCGAGGAGTGGTGCCGCGCCGGGTCGTCGAACGTGGGATCGTCGGCGGTGACCAGCCGGGTCGGGTTCGGCACCCGCAGCGGGGGTTCGCTCAGCCGCCGCCAGCCGCACGGGCTCCACGAGTTCTGCCCGTGCCGGTAGAACGACGCGTCGCCGAGGCCGTGCAGGATCGCCACCCGGCCGGGGGGCAGCAGGACGCCGCCGGGGGCGGGGCGCGGTGCGCCGTCGGCGGAGTGCTGGAGGGCGAAGCGGTGTCCGCCGACCTCGACGAGCTGTGCCATGGTTCTCCTCATCAGGTGGTGTCACGGCGGGGTGCGGCCACAGCACCCCGCCGCTCGAACAGCGGGGCAGGCGCTACTTGAACAGGCCGTTGACCTGGTCGTTGGCCTTCTTCAACGCGTCAGCCGGGGCGGCCTGGCCGAGCGCGACGGACTGGATGGCGTCCTGGACGATCTGGCTGACCTCGTTGCCGTGGTCGGTGATCGGCAGGAAGAACGTGCCGCCGGACGCGGTCGCCTGGTCGGTGAAGGCCTGCACGTTGCGGCCGGCCGCCTTGTGCGCGGCGAGCGCCTTGTCGGTGCCGGACCTGACGGCGGGGAAGACGACGGCCTTCTCACCGACGATGTCCTGGCACGCGGACGAGCCGAGGAACTTCACCCACGCCCACGCCTGCTCGGGGTGCTTGGTGCCGGCGTAGATGGCGTCGGACAGGCCGTTGATGGCGGTCTTGCGGCCGGCCGGGCCGGTCGGCAGCGGGGCGAACGCGTACTGCTGCTTGGCGCCGGTGCCGAGGTAGGTGCCGATGGTCCAGGAGCCGACGATGGTGTACGCGCCCTGACCGGAGTCCATGACGGCGTCCCGGCCGAGGGTCGACTGCTTGTCGAACTTGGGCGCGTAACCCTTGTCGATGAGGTGCTTGAACCAGCCGATGGTCTCCGCGAGCTTCGGGTCGTCGTACTTGTACTTCGTGCCCCACGGGTTCTTGTCGAGGTAGGTGAAGCCGTTGGCGACGGCGAGGTCGCCCCAGCCGTTCTGGCCCTGCGAGCCGTCCGCCCACTCGGGCAGGAAGCCGTACACCTTGACCTTGTTCTTGTCGAAGGCCGGGTCGAGACCGTTGCGGCCCTGCGCGTCGACGGAGGCCTTCGCGATCGCCTGCTCGAACGTGCCGCCGTCGGCCGGGTTCCAGGTGAGCTTGTCCAGGCCGGTGGTGTCGGTGACGAGCTTGGTGTTGTAGACCAGCGACATGGTGTCCCAGTCCTTCGGCAGGCCGTAGCGCTTGCCGTCCTTGACGAACAGGTCCGCGAGGCCCGCCTGGTACTGGCCGAGGTCGACCTTGTCCTTCGTGACGTACGGCTGGATGTCGAGGATCTGGTTGCTGGACACGAACTGCGGGTAGTACGACGCGTGGTCGGTCCACACGTCCGGCGCCCCGCCGGCGGCCAGCTGGGTCGTGAGGTTCTGCCAGTACTGCGTCCACGCGGTCTGCGTGAACTTGATGGCGATGCCGGGGTTGGCCTTGGTGAACTCGTCGGCGCACGCCTGGTAGGCGGGCTGCTGCTTGTCGTCCCAGAGCCAGTAGTTGAGCGTGACGTTGCCGCCGTCGTCGCCGGATTCGGCGCTGCAGGCCGCGAGTGGCAAGGCGAGCGCGGCGACGGTCAGCGACGCCGCGATACGGAGTCTGGACATGGTTCTCCCTTTCAAAGGAGGGCGGGGGGTGTCATTTGATGCCGGTGAAGTTCAGGGACTGCACGAGCCGTTTGCCCAGGAAGATCAGCAGCAGCAGGACCGGCAGGACGGACAGGGTGGAGCCCGCCATGAGTCCGGTCCAGTCGGGTTGGGTGTTCGGTGACTGCTGGAGGAAGACGCCGAGCGCGACGGTGAGCACCCGGTTGTCCTCGCCGCGGCCGACGAGCAGCGGCCACAGGTAGTCCTTCCACGCCCACACCGACGTGGTGAGCGCGATGGTGATGAGCGGGCCCCGGCTCATCGGGACGATGACCCGCCAGAAGATGCCCCAGCGGCTCGCGCCGTCGATGACGGCGGCCTCCTCGACCTCCCGCGGCACGGAGAGGAAGAACTGCCGGAGGAAGAACACCGCGAACGGGGTCATCAGCAGCGACGGGGCGACCATGCCGGCGTAGGTGTCGATGGCGTCGAACTGCCGCACGAGCGCGAAGTTGGGCAGCAGGGTGAAGATCGGCGGCACCATCAGCGCCGCGACGACGGCCCCGAAGACGAGGTCACGGCCGGGGAAGCGCAGGCGGGCGAAGGCGTATCCGGCCATGGCGCAGCAGAAGGTCTGGACGGTCGCGATGAGCCCGCAGTAGATGAGGGAGTTCATGGTGTACCGCAGGAAGTTGATCTTCGCACCCGAGCCTCCCGCCTCGCGTGCCGTCCTGTCGTCGACGAGCCCGAGGACCCGCCAGAAGTTGATCATCGTGGGGTGCTGCGGCACCAGGCCGGCACTGTCGGTGTACAGGTCGGCGGCGGGGGTGAGCGCCGTGCGGACCATCCAGTAGAACGGCAGGATCGTGACCACGAGGAAGGCGATCAGCGCGGTCCAGGCCAGCAGCCGGCCGGGCGTCAGGCGGCGTTTCATGGGTGTCAGCCCCTCTCAGGTCAGGTCGGAGCGCGAGGCGCGCAGCAGCCACATCTGCACGGCGGTGAGCACGCCGAGGATCAGCACGAGCGCCATCGCGACCGCTGCGGCGTAGCCCATGTGGAAGTACGTGAACGCCTGCTGGTAGATGTAGAAGTAGATGACCCGGGTGGCGCCGACCGGCACGACCTTCTCGGTCACGGCGACGGTGTCGAAGATCTGAAACGAGCCGATCAGCGACACGACGAGCACCAGCGCGAGGATCGGGCGCAGCAGCGGCAGCGTGATCATGCGGAACATCCGGAACTCGCCGGCGCCGTCCAGCGCGGCGCTCTCGTAGAGGTGCGGCGGGATCTGCAGCATCCCGGCGTAGAGCAGCAGCGCCGTGTAGCCGGTGTAGGCCCACGTGTTGATGAGCGCGATCGACGGCATCGCCAGGTCCGGCGAGGTGAGGAAGCCGCGGCTGGAGAGGCCCGCGGCGGTCAGCAGGTGGTTGACGAAGCCGAGGTTGGCGTCCAGCAGCCACATCCAGAGCAGGCCGACGGTCACGTTGGGCACCAGCCACGGCAGCAGCAGCGTGGCCCGCAGGACGACGGAGCGGGTCAGCCGGTGCATGAGCGTGGCCACGCCGAGCGCGAGCAGCGTCTGCGAGCCGATGTTGACGAGCACGTAGTACCCGGTGATGCGCAGCGACTTCCAGAACTGCGCGTCGGTGACGAGCTTGGCGTAGTTGTCGGCACCGACGTACGACGGGGTGTTGAGCAGGCTGTAGTCGGTGAGCGAGTACCACACCCCGCGCGCCGTCGGGTACAGGTAGAACACCGCGAACCCGGTCAGCACGGGCAGCAGGAACAGCCAGGCGACCCGCCTGTCGTCGCGGTGACGGCGCGGTCCCGCGATGACCGGCCCGTCTGGCGGGGCTGACGCCGGCGGGGCGGTCACCGCCAGGGAGTTACGCATCGTCACGATCCGTGCCTCGATTCGTCCATCGAAAGTCTTCGAGTTTGATGTCTTGCGGCGGGGGGTGGACGGCCGTTAATAATGATGAAGCTCAGGGAAAGTTTGTCAACACCTCCTCGTATCAGACCGAGGTACGGGGACCTACACCCCACGTCCCGGAGGCCCATCCATGCGTACCGCCCTGCGGCGGCGAGGCATCGCGTTCGCCGCCGCACTCTGCACGGCCGCCGCTACGGCCGTGCTCGCCGTCGCTTCCCCGGCCGCGGCGGCACCCGCCGGTCCGCCGGCCAGACCGGCTCCGCCCGCCACGCCGAGCCCGGCCCTGACCGACCACCCGCTCACCGCCGCCCCGAGCCCGCTGGACAATCCGCTCAAGGGCTTCGCCCGGTTCTACTTCCCGGGCGACAACCAGAACACCGGCTATCCCCGGTCGCTCGCCTGGAGCTACTTCGGGCTGTCCGAGGTGATGACCAACGCCGCGAACTGCGGCAGCTACGACTGGACGATCGTGGAGAACGCGCTCAACGAGATCGCGTCCTACGGCAACCAGGCGGCGATCCGCTTCTTCATGGAGTACCCGGGCGGGACCGGCTCCCACCCGGGCAACTCGATCCCGCACTGCTTCGACGGGCACGTCACCTACCGCAACAACACGTTCTGGGGCACCGTGTCCCCCGACTACGACAGCCCGTACCTGCTCAGCGCCCTCGGGAACTTCATCGCCGCGTTCGGTGCCCGGTACGACGGCGACCCCCGCATCGGGTTCATCAACCTCGGCATCGTCGGCCTGTGGGGTGAATGGCACACGTGGCCGTTCGACACCGACACCGCCGACGGCTACCCGAACCTCATGCCGACCGACGCGCACGGCGCGCAGATCGTCGCCGCGTTCGACACGGCGTTCAACAAGACGAAGCTGGAGATCCGCTACCCGGACTCCGCCGGCGGCGCCGCCAACACCCGCGACATCGGCTACCACGACGACTCGTTCTGCTACAAGGAGGGCTCCCCGCTGCAGGGCGTCACCCTGCCGCAGTCGATGGGCGGCGCGAGCTACTCGCAGCTGCAGCGCGCGCTGAACATGGGCGTGGAGAACAAATGGATCACCAGCTCGATGGGCGGCGAGGTCCGGCCCGAGATCCAGAGCTCCGCGTTCTCCTCGTGGCCCGGCGGCTCCGGCCAGGTCGACACCATGAAGGCCTGCATCGAGCTGGAGCACACCACCTGGAAGATCAACCAGACCAGCCAGAGCTACGCCGCGAGCGACCCGAACGTGGCCGCCGCGGTCCGGCTGATGGGCTACGACCTGTCCGCCACCCACGCCTTTTACCAGAACACCGTGTCCGGCAGCAGCGCGAACATCGGGGTCACGCTCGTCAACAACGGCGTCGCCCCGTTCTACTACCCGTGGACGATGACGCTCGGGCTGAAGAACTCCGCCGGCACCGTGGTCAAGACCTGGGACACCCCCTGGGACCTGCGGACCGTCCAGCCGCTGAAGATCCGGGCGTTCCCCGACTGGGGCGTCGGCGCCGACCCCACCTACCGGGACTTCGGCTACCCGCAGTACTTCCAGTCGAGCGTCAGCCTCACCGGGGTCGCGACCGGCTCGTACCAGCTCGTGCTGCGGGTCAAGAACCCCCTGGAGGCGCTCAGCCCGGCCGCGAAGCAGCTCCGCTTCGGCAACGCCACCCAGAACGCCGACGGGTGGCTCGGCCTCGGCGCGATCGGGGTCGGGTCCGGCGGTGGCGGCGACACCACCGCGCCGAGCGTCCCGACCGGCCTCACCTCACCGTCGAAGACCGCCAGCAGCGTGTCGCTGAGCTGGACCGCGTCCACGGACGCGGTCGGGGTCACCGGCTACCGGGTCCTGCGCGGCGGCACCCAGGTCGGCACCACCGCGACCACGTCCTACACGGACAGCGGGCTGTCGGCGTCGACCGCCTACACGTACACCGTGCAGGCCTATGACGCGGCAGGCAACGTGTCGGCCGCGTCGAGCCCGCTGACCGTCACCACGTCCGCGAGCGGCGGCGGTGGGGGCGGCGGCATCGGCCTCGACGACTTCGACGGCAACCCGGCCTACCCGTCCGCGGCGAAGAACGACCTCGCCAAATGGACCGGCGGCAACTGCTTCACCAACGGCGGCGGCGGTGTCGTCGCCGGCGGGGCGCTCACGTTGCAGTACAACAACTGCGGCTGGTTCGGCAGCGACGTCGCCACCGACGTGTCCGCGTACACGTACCTCGTCGTGCGGGTCAAGGGCAACGCCGGCGGCGAGCAGGCCCACTTCAACCTCGGCCTCGGCGGCACCACCAAGCTGTTCGCGGACTACACCCTCGACGGCGGCGGGCACCCCGTCATCACCACGACCTACCAGGACATCAAGATCCCGATGGTGGCCAACGGCATCAACCGGAGCAGCCCGGCCCAGCTCGCCATGGGCTTCTGGTTCGGCGGCAACAGCAGCATCTCCATCGACCACATCTCCTTCACCAACTGACACCCCCGGCCGGCGCCGTCCACAGTGTCCACTTCGGACGGCGCCGGTCCATTCGAGGAGAGCCCCATGAGACGGCTCATCGCCGCCGCGTGCACCCTTGCCCTGATCCTCGTCCCGGGCGCCGCGACCGCCGCCGCGCCGACGACCACCGCCACCTACACCGCCGACCTCGCGACCGTGTTCACCAACCCCGAGCGCGGCTTCCACAACCGGTACGAGATCATCGACGACCCCGCCGTCAACGACTACGCCAGCAACACCATCCCCGGCTTCAACCCCGACATGCTCGACCGCACGTTCGCCCGGGCCCGCACCAACGGCAACACCCTCGTCCACAGCTACCTGCACCTCGACAAATACCAGAACAGCGACCTGCCGCCGGCGCTGCTGGCCAACCTCGGGACCGGCTTCGCCGCGATCCGCGCCCAGGGCATGAAGCTCGTCCTGCGGGTCGCCTACGTCTGGGACGGCTACTCCGCGGTCACCGAGCCGCAGATGGAGCGGCACATCGACCAGCTCGCCCCGGTCCTCGCCGCCAACGCCGACGTGCTCATGCACATCGAAGCCGGCTTCTTCGGCGCCTGGGGCGAATGGCACTCCAGCCCCTACACCGCGTCGTCGGAGGAGAGCCAGGCCCCGGTCCGGTACAGGCTGGTGAAGAAGCTGCTCAGCAGCACCCCGGCGACGATCCCGGTCGCGATCCGCTACCCCATCTTCAACTACGAGTTCCGGCAACGGACCACCCCGCCGCCGGGCTGCCCGCTGCCGGACAACTGCCTCATGACCACCCAGGACCTCGACCGGCTCGGCTTCCACGACGACTGCTTCCTCGCCGACACCGCCGACATGGGCACCTACGACCAGAACTCGTGGCTCGGCTGGTTCGACGTCGCGGTCAAGAAGCAGTGGGTGTACGACATGCTCACGTCCACCGGCGGCAACACGATGGTCGGCGGCGAGACCTGCAACGCCAGCGGCGCGAACGACGCCGCCGGGGTCGGCGCCCAGTACGAACTGTCGCAACAGCACTGGACGGAGATCAACGAGGACTACGCGCCCGTCAACACCGACATCTGGAAGGCCGCGCACCTCGCGGCGTCCGGCAGCGACCCGGCCGAGACGCTGTTCACCCGCATCGAACGCAAGCTCGGCTACCGCCTGCGCCTGCTCGACGCGACCTTCACCGCGCAGGCCGTCGCCGGCGCGCCGTTCACGTTCGCCGCGCACCTGTCCAACGACGGCTACGCGGGCATCGTCAAGCCCCGCCCCGCGTTCCTCGTCTTCGACAACGGATCCCAGCGCTACAACGTGCCGCTGCCCGGCGTCGACCCGCGCACCTGGCGCCCCGGCGCCGCCACCGTGCCGACGCAGACGGTCACGCTGCCGGCGATGACAGCCGGGACGTACAAGCTGGCGCTGTGGCTGCCGGACCAGGCGACCGGGCTGCGCGGGAACCCCGCGTACTCGGTGCGGCTGGCCAACACCGGCACCTGGGACGCGGCGAAGGGGTACAACGTCCTCGCATCGTCGATCCAGGTCGGCTCGTGCACCGCGGACTGCGTCCCGCCGTCGGCGCCTGTGCTGACCTCGACCGGCACGACGGCCACCTCGGCGTCGTTGTCGTGGACGGGCGCGACCGACAACGTCGGCGTCACCGGCTATGCGGTGCTCCGCGACGGTACCCAGGTGGCCACGGTCACCGGCACGTCCTACACCGACACCGGGGTGCCCTCGGGGTCGCACACGTACACCGTCACCGCCCGCGACGCGGCGGGAAACATCTCCGCTTCGAGTAATGCCGTGACCGTCGGCGTCGGCTGCACCGACTGCGCGGCGCCGTCCACCCCGACCGGCCTCGCCGTCACCGGGACGAGCACGTCCTCGATCGCGCTGTCCTGGAACCCGTCCACGGACAACGTCGGCGTCACCGGATACGTCGTCTTCCGCAACGGTACGCAGGCCGCCACGGTCACCGGGACCTCGTTCACGGACAGCGGGCTGAGCGACGGGTCCTACACGTACACCGTGAAAGCCCGCGACGCGGCCGGCAACCTCTCCCCCGCGTCGGCGCCGCTGACCGCGGCGACCGCTCCCCCGGCGCCGCCCGGGCTCGTCGTCGACGACTTCGACGGCACGCCCGCCTACCCGTCGGCGGCGAAGAACGACCTCGGGAAGTGGACCGGCGGCAACTGCTTCACCAACGGCGGCGGCAGCGGCGCCGTGGCCGGCGGTGCGCTGAGCCTGCAGTACAACAACTGCGGCTGGTTCGGCAGCGACGTCGGCGTGGACGTGTCCAGCCGCACCTACCTCGTGATGCGGGTCAAGGGCAGCAGCGCCGCCCACTTCGACCTCGGCGTCGGCGGCACCACGAAGGTGTTCGCCGACTACACCCTCGACGGCGGCGGGCATCCCGTCCTGACGGACACGTTCCAGGACATCAGGATCCCCCTCGTCGCCAACGGCATCAACCGTGCCAACCCCGCTCAGCTCGCGATGGGCTTCTGGTACGGCGGCAGCGGCACCCTCACGATCGACAGCATCTCCTTCGTCTAGATCCTCACGACGGTGCTGGTCAGCCGGGCGCGCTCGGCTGACCAGACCACCCGGTGCGACGCCAGGCTGGTCGCCATGTCCGAGCTGAGCAGGCCGGGGTCGTCGGCGGCGACGGCGGCGAGGAAGGCCGTGACGAGGCCCTCGTCGCCGCCGTCGTGGCCTTCTCCGACGTCGCCGGTGCCGGTGGTGCCGGTGGTGCTGGTGGTGCTGGTGCTGGTGGTGCCGGTGCGGAAGTCGGTGACGTGGAGGAGGCGGCCGTCGCCCTCGATGCTGCCGTGGGTGCCGAAGAGCCTGGTCTGCCGGCGCTGCATCGGCGTAAAGGCCGTCATGGTGAAGGTGGCCGTCACGCCGCCGGTGTACTGCATGGCGACGACCTGGTGGTCGACGACGTCGTTGTCGCAGTCGTACACGCAACGGCCGTAGGGACCGTTGCTCAGGGCGCTTTCGAGCTTGTGCGGGTCCAGCTCGTCGATGACCGCGTCCAAGGGCCACTTGTATTCATCCAGCTGGTACAACCGGACCGCAGAATACGGGCACTGCGGCTCCACGGCGCAGTCCGTGCACCTCGTGCCGGCGCGCTCCGGCTTGTTGCCGGCGTGGAAGTGGGCCAGGCCGCCGAAGGAGGCCACCGATCGCGGGGTGTCGCCGATCACGTACGCCAGCCAGTCGAGGTCATGGCAGGACTTCGTCAGCAGCATCGGGCCCGACTCGTCCTCACGCCGCCAGTTGCCGCGGACGAACGAGTGCGCCTGGTGCCACCAGCCGACCGGCTCCAGGTGCTGCACGCTCACCAGGTCACCGATCTCGGCGATCGCCCGCTTCAGCGCTTTCGTGTACGACGTGTAGCGCAGCACATGGCACACCGCCCCGATGACCCCGGCGGCCTCGACGGCGTCGGCGATCCTCCGCGCTTCGGGCTCGGTGGGGGCCATCGGCTTCTCCAGCAGCAGGTGGTACCCCATACCCGCGAGCCTGACGGCGGGCTCGGCGTGCAGGCGGTCCTGGGTGGCGATGATGGCGGCGTCCGCGACCTTCGTGGTCAGCTCCTCCCAGCTTTCGAAGACCCCTCGCGCCGGGATGTCGTGCGCCTTGGCGAATGCCGCCCGGCGGCCCTGCTCCGGCTCGGCGACCGCCACGATCCGGCCGCCGTTGCGCTCCGCGAGCCGCGCGTACTGCCGCCCGCGCAGCCCCGCACCGACCACGGCGATCGTGACGGGCTTGCGATCCCCTGAGGACTTTGTAAACTCCATAGCAATATTGGCGGGCCGACGGCACGATACGTCAAGGGGGCGGACTGTGACAGATCAGGTCATCAGCGGCACCGATCTGTCCAGGCTGCGCGAGCTCAACTCGCTGTCGGTCGTCCGGGCGCTGCGCGACCAGCCCCCGGCGACGGTCACCGAGCTGGCCAAGCTCACCGGCCTGTCGCGGCCCGCGGTCGACGTGATCGCCCAGGGCCTCGTCACCGGCGGCTGGGCCACGGTCGTCGAGCCCGGCGGCAGCAGCGTCGTGGGGCGGCCCGCCCGGCGGTACCGTTTCCGCGCCACCGCCGGTCACGTCATCGGCGTCGACGTGGGCGCGCACAAGATACTGACGTTGCTCGCCGACCTCGACGGCAACGTGGTGCACACCGCCCGCTGCACCGTCGCCGCCGACGCCGACCCCCGCGAGCGGCTCGCCGCCCTCGACCAGATCCTGGCCACCTGCCTGCTCGAGGCGGGCAAGACCGAGCAGGACATCTGGGCGGTCACCATCGGCGTCACCGGCCCCGTCGACGCCAGCGGCAAGACCACCCTCTTCACACCGCTGCCCGGCTGGCAGACCGTCGACCTCGGCGCCCACCTCAGCGACCGCTTCACCTGCCCCATCGTCGTGGAGAACGACTGCAAGCTCGCCGCCCTCGCCGAGCGCTGGCAGGGCGCCGCCCGCGACGCCAACGACATCGTCTTCCTCCTCGCCGGCATGCGCAACGGCGCCGGGCTCATCATCGACGGCGTCCTGCGCCGCGGTTACGGCGGAGCCGCCGGCGAGATCGGCGCGCTGAAGGCCGTCCGCTGGCTGACGGCACCGTCCCACCTGGAGCGGTGCCCTGGCGTGCCGGCCACCGTCAGCCCCGACGACGCCGCCGCCTGGGTCTTCAACGCCGCCCGCGACGGCAACCGCGACGCGCGCACCGCCGTCAACCGCTACGTGAAGGACCTCGCCATCGGCACCGCCGCCCTGGTCCTGGCCCTCGACCCGCAGGTCGTGGTCTTCGGCGGCGGCTTCTCCCGCTCCGCCGACCTGGTCCTCGACCCGCTCCGCCGCGAGCTGCAGCGCCTGTGCCTGCGCCTGCCGGACGTCCGCGCCTCGACGCTGGGAGCGGACAGTGTCGCCCTGGGCGCCCTGCGGCTGGCCCTCAACGAGGTGGACCAACGCCTCTTCACCCTCGGCCTCAGCGCCCCGGTGGCCCCCCGCCGGTAGCGACCGCGCAGCGCCCCCCGTGATCCGGAAGACTTTGTGTAGTCAGGGGTCAATGCCGGTGAGTTAAGGATTTGCGTCGAGGGTTGTCGATGCCGCGTGGCGGCTTGCGCAGCAACGAAGCTCCCGTTACACATGCTGTCGACCA
>NZ_JBEXDG010000032.1:0-117831 GCF_040605635.1 Dactylosporangium sp. NPDC005555 | reverse complement strand
CGGCAGCCACACAACACCCGCAACCCGCCACCCACCACACAAAACCAACGACACCAACACCCCCACAAAACCAACAAGACGTTAAACGCCAAGACACGAAGCCTTCCGGATCATGGCGGAGGCCCTGATCGGTCACCCGGCCGCCGCGCGGGCGACGACCTCCTCCGGGGAGAGGGGCGCCTTCGGGTGATGGCTCAGGCACAGCGGGGTCTTCACCTTCGCGAACGAGAAGCCCTCCCCCGCGGCGTAGAACTCGCCGCTGCCGAGCAGGCCGATGTCCGGCAGCCGGCCGCCCTTGGCCAGGGCGAGCTCCTTCGCCGCGTCGATCTGCGCCGGCGAGTTGAGCAGGCCGAAGAACTGCGTCGTGGCATTGCCGGAGATCTGGTTGTGCAGGCCCTTCGGCGCCTGGGTCGCGAAGACGAGGCCCAGGCCGTACTTGCGGGCCTGCGACGCCAGGGCGATCGTGCTGGCCGTGCAGGGCGTGTTGCCCGACGACGGGGCGAGCGTCTGCGCCTCGTCCATGACGAACAGCCCGCCGAGCGGCCGGTCCCCCGCGGGGTGCCGTTTGATCCACGCGAACAGCGCCATCTGCAGCTGGTTGACGAAGCTCTGCCGCTGCTCGTCCGAGCTGAGCCCGGCGAAGCTGATCACCGACACCCGCGCCCGCTTGCCCGGCGGTGGGGTGAGCAGCACCCCTGGGTCGGCGGCGGTGCCCTGCCCGCCGAACAGCGGGTCGGTGACCATCGCCGCCTTCAGCGTCTCGGCGGCGTCGAGCGCGAGCTTCTCGGCCTTCGCCATCCTGCTCACCCCGTCCGGCAGCTCGGCCAGGAAGTCCGTGAAGCCGCGCAGCCCGACGGCGCCGCTCTTCGCGTACGCCCGCAGCGCCTCCGTGACGACCGCCTTGCCCTGCTGGGCGAGCTTCGACGCCCCTGCCACCCCGGCCCGCGGCGCGAGGGCGGCCACCGCCGAGTCGATCGCGGCGTCGAACTCGTCGGGCGAGTCCCGCACCGGCCCGAAGTCCGGCAGCGGCTGGAAGGCCAGGGGCCGCCCGGCACTCACCCTCGGCGTCCACACCACGACGTCGGTGTTGTCGAGGTAGTCCCGCGCCCTGGCCTCGTCCCCGGGCCCCCACCCCGCCGGCGGCTCCGGCCACGCGTCCCCGAGCCGCGCGAGGTCGTTGTTCGGGTCGAGCACGATCGCGGAGACCCCCTTCCGCGCGCACTCCTCCACCAGCCGCCGGATCAGCACCGTCTTCCCCGACCCCGACCCGGCGAAGATCACCGTGTGCCGCCGCAACGACTCCAGATCCACCCGGAACGCCCGCTGCCCGTCGACGACCCGCCCCAGCCCGATCGCCGGCGGCCCATCGGCCGAGGCGGCCGGCTCCGGCCGCTGCCGCAGGGTCTGCGCGGATGCCGGCGCGGCGGGGACCGGCTTCACGAAGGGCGCGGCGGGGACCGGCCGCTCGGCCGACGGGCCCATCACCGCCGACAACAGGGCGGTGCCGCTCGCCGGGCGCCGTGAGGCAAGCCATTCCTGCAGGTCGGGTCGTGCGGAGCCGCGCATCGTGCGCAGCGCCGCGAACACCTTCAGGTCGGCGGGCGTCAGCGCCAGCACGAGGCCTCCGGCTTCCCGGAACGCGTACACGACCTCCTTCGTGCGCGGGCCGGTCGGCCACGACCCGTTGCGCAGCAGCACGAGCCGGCGCTGCGGGACCGAGGCGTCGAGCCCGGCCATCGTGCAGGCCGCCTTGATGCGGCTGATGACGGCGACCGCGCTGGTGCTGCCGATCGCCCGGAACCCGAGGTGCGCCTCGTTCTCGGTGGCCTCGTCGAGGACCTGGATGAGCCGGGCGTGCAGCGCCGGTTTCGCCGCCGGGGCGGGATCCTGCTTGTACACCTTCCCGGTCGGCGCCTGCTCGTCGATCCACGCGGCGATCCCGGCGGCGAGCAGCCCCGGCACGTGCGCGTCCTCGGTCTTCGGGTCGAGCGCCGCGTCGATGTCCGCGCCGGCGACCAGCTCCGCGAACAGGTCGTCGAGGGCCCGCAGCGCGCTGTCGGGCGCCGGTGCGGCAGGCCGCGGGGTAGGCGCGGGGGCGAGCACCACGCCGACGAGCCGGCCCAGCTCGCTGACCTCGTCGCGTTCGAGGCACAGCTGGACGTGCTGGTCGACCCGGCGGAGCAGGGCGCGTGGGGTGAGGTCGGGCGCGTCGGCAAACGCCTCCGGCAGGATCGGCCAGGTCGGGTGCGGCGCGGTGAACCGCTGCAGCGCGTACTTGACGGCGAACCGCTTGGCGATGATCGCCGTGCCGATCTCGTCGCTGAGGATCCGGTCCGGCAGCAGCGCCGGCCGGAACCGGTCGACGACCGGGCTGGGCGCGCTCTTGCGCAGCAGCTCCCACGTGTCCGGTAGGCACGACACGACGGTCAGGGTGCGGCGGGTGACGTCGCGCAACGTGAGCAGCCCGTCCGCGACCGGCCCGAAGAGCTTAGCGTGCTCCTCCTCCAGCGCCTCGGTACGTTCATGCAGCACCGCACCGGACTGGGCGAACAGCGTGTCGAGCTGGTCGACCGCGATCACGCTCGGGTCGAGGGTCAGCGCCATCAGCCGGGAGATGTCACGGACGATCTGCTGCGGGTTGCGGATCGCGGCCGTGAAACCCCATGCCGCCCGGTCCGCGGGGTCGCCGGCCTCGGAGATGAGGTGGGCGTAGCCGACGTCCTGCGCCTCGAAGTCCCGGGATCCGTGCAGCACCAGCGCCCGCGCGGTGTCCTGGCACTCGAGGCCGACCGCCGGGTTGAAGCGGCGCAGCCCCCGGACGAAGACGTCGAGGTCGGCCCGGGTCAGGTCGGCGTCGCCGGCGATCGCGTCGCGCACCTCCGCCGACAGGCCGAGGTGCGGGGTGAGCCGCCGCAGGAACGTCTTGAGCTGCGTACCCCAGCCGATCGCGTCGTGGCCGAGCCCCTCGACGAGGCAGAGTGCGGTGCTCTCCCAGAAGGTCCGGCCGTTGATCAGGTTGACGAGGAAGAAGTAGCCGCCGTCCCGCTGGATCTTCTCGCGTACGGCGCCGAGCAGGTGCGTCTTGCCGGAACCGGCGCGGCCCTGCATCGCCACCCCGATGGGGCTCGCGTCGTCGCCGGTCCGCGCCTTGTTGACGCCGCGGAGGATCTGCGCGACCGCCTTCTCGTGCAGTTCCGGCACGTCGTACGGCGACGGCCGCCACACGTCGTCCGGCGTCGGTGCCGGGTTGAAGTCGAGGGACTCGAGCGCCCGGCGCTCGTCCGCGCCGATCATGCCGCGCCGATCGACAGCGAGTGGTTCTCCTCAACCCCGATCCGCAGCGACGCGGCACGGTCCCGGGGCTTGAGGGCCTTCGAGTTCGCCACCGGGATGATGCGCACGTCGTCGAGGCGCGCCATGAACCGCAGCGCGGCGTCGAGGTCGGCACGCGGCACGCCGGCGAGGTTGTCGCGGAGGTCGGCGAGCCCGACCCACTCCCCCGGCGCCGCGGCGAGCTTGTCGTAGGCCACCCGCACCTGCTCCTGCACGTCCACCGTGGACTCCGGGGTACGGCTGAAGAACATGGCGTGGCTGTACCGCCCGGCCAGTGCCCGGTCCAGGTTGGTGAGCAACGTGACCAATGTCTGGACCGCCGAGACCCGATTCCCAGCGGGCGTCCGCACCTTCTTGATGACAGCCCAGCCCTTGTCGGTCAGCTCATGGCACAACATCTGACCGATCTTGTGGCTTTCCACCAGACCGAGAGAGACGAGCTTCCTGTGAGACTCGCCGTTCAGCGCGAAGCCGGCCAGTTCTTTGAGCTCTTTGTTGGTGACCGGGCGGGCCTCGGCCATCAGGACGACCAGGGCGAGGATCTGGGTGCCGGTGAGCGAAGGGACGTCGTCAGGGCTCGACATGTGCGATCTTCTCCTTGGGGGACCGTCGTTGCTGGAGCATGGTGCGGAGCTTGTCGACCACGGCGCCGACATCGGCGAGGATGTCGTCGTCGGTGAACCGCAGGACGACGTGCCCCTGCAGGTGGAGATCCACGTCCCGGCGACGGTCGGCGGCGAACTTGTAGCGGCCGCGGTGGTCCCGGCCGTCGACCTCGACCACGAGCCGCTCCGACGGCCAGAACAGGTCGAGCACGTAGGGCAGGCCGAGCGCGCGGGGTTCGTACCGGTAGTTCCAGTGCCGCCCCCGGGCCCACGCGTGCGGGCCGAGGGCGCGTTCCAGGGTCGTTTCCGCCGGGCTGTCGCGGCGCGGTTGGTTGGGCAACGACGGCACGGTGAGCAGCGGCCGGTGCCCGGCCACCGCGTCCGGGCACCCGATGCGCTGCGCCTCGTCGGCCAGGCTCGCCAGGTGGGCCGGCAGCGCGAGCCGGACGGATCTGATCCGGTCGACGGTGCGCAGCGGAGCGCCGGCCAGCCATACGGAGAGCCGCGCGTGGTGGGCGAGCCATTCGGCGGCGCGGGTGAGCGCGGCCTCGGCGGAGGCGATCAGGCCCTCGGGCACGTGGACCAGCACGGCGGCGCAGTCGCGGCCGTGCGCGCCGGCGACGACCCGGGCCAGCCCCGCGGCGCGGACCTCGGCAGGAAACCGGGGCCGGCGGGCCGAGACACCGCCGCGCAGCCCTCGCTCGGCGAGGTCCGCGAGGAACGGCCCGAAGTTGCGCGACCGGGCCGCGCTGGCACCGGCCAGCGCGCGGACGGCGGCGAGCCCCGCGCCGTGCGGGCCGTCGAGCCGTTCGGCGCCGGGAAGCCACGCGGGGTAGAGCGCGAGAGCGGCCCGGTCGAGCTCGTCGAGCAGTGCCGCGACCTGGTCGTCGACCGGGACGGCGGCCGCGGGCCGGAACTGCACGACGACGGGCGCGCCGCCCGGCAGCGGGTCGAGATCGACGGCGAGCAGCTCAGGGTCCACCCCGGCCAGGTGGGTGACCTGCGCCTTCGGCGGCACGTCCCACCAGTGCGCCACCGCCGGCCCGGGCTTCATGGTGCGTCAGGCTACTGGCTGCGCCGGCCCGATCGCACTCCGCTGATCAGTAGTGGAATCCGGCGATACGGCCGAGGGCCGGCCCCCCGAAGGGAGACCGGCCCTCGACGTTCAGCGATGGGTTACGGGTAGCTGATCACGTTGGACGGCACCACCGCGGACGGCAGGGCTGCCGCGCCGGTGTCGTTGATGACGTGGGTGATGGAGCCCTTGCCGAGGGAGACGGTCAGGGCGTTGTGGAACTTCACGTTCGGGGTGTTCGGCACCTCGTAGGCGTGGTAGGCGGCGATCGACGCGTCCGTGGTGAACACGCAGTAGCTGCCCAGGCCCCAGGCCTCGTGGGTGGTGACGTTGTTGTTCACCTTGTAGGCGGCGTAGCCGACGATCCCGTCGTGGGACCAGGCCGCGGCCGACGGCGGGTCGTAGGGCAGCTCGTTCTGGAAGAAGATCGTGCGGCCGCCGTTGCCGTTCCAGACGACGTTGTACTTGTTGAAGTGCTCGACGAAGAGGCCGTAGGCGAGCACGTTCTGGCCGTTGACGATGAGGCCGTTGTCGGACGGGTTGGAGGTCCAGCCCGCGCCGTCGCCGTGGTCGGCGCGCCACGCCCAGATGTGGTCGATGATCGTGTTGTTGTTGTTGACGATCAGGGCCGCGCTGGCCTTGGCGGCACCCGCGCCGCCGACGCGGAGGAACACGTCGGAGAGCAGGTTGGGGGCGCCCGCGTGGTTGGCGGAGGCGCCGGCCGGGCCGACCTGGAGCAGGGCCGGGGAGTTCGTCGGGCCCGCGTCGAAGAGCAGGCTGGCGATCTTGACCCCGTCGACGTCGCCGACGGCCATGGGGATGGCGCCGTTGTCCGCGACGATGGTGGCGTACCCGAGGCCGAGGACCACGGTGCCGGCGCGGTTGATGTTGACGGTGCTGTTCAGGTGGTAGACGCCGGGGGTGAAGAGCAGGTTGAGGCCCTGCGCGGCGGCGGCGTTGAGGGTCGCGGCCGAGACGCCCGGCTTGGCGACGTAGAACTGGCTCAGCGGCAGCGACGTGCCGGGGGTCTGGCCGTTGAGCCAGGTGGCGCCGCTGCTGTTGGTGCGCAGCGACGGCACGAACACCCGGTAGGCGCCGGACGCGTCGGTGTAGAGGTAGGGCTTCTCCTGCGTGATCGGGCTCTGGTTGATCGTGGTGTACGGCGGGTTCGGGAAGCTGTTCGCCGGGGCGCCCTGCACGCCGGAGAACACCATGTTCCAGACCGCGCCGTTCCAGGCGCCGATCGTGCTGTCACGGGTGAACCACTGCTGCTGCGAGCAGGAGCCGATGGTGCCGGTGACCCGGGAGTCGGCGATGTAGCCGCCGGAGGCCCAGCCGCAGTTCGGCGACGCGAGGGTCATGCCGCCGTGGATGTCCATGCGGCGGAACGGGGCGGCCTGCGAGACGGCCCACCGGTCGATGCCGCTGACCGGGTAGACGGACAGGTTCTCCGCGGAGCGCCAGAAGTTCTGCGTCGCGTTGCCCTGGAACCAGCCGGCGTCCACGGTGATGTCACCGTTGATGCGGACGTCCTGCGGGTTCTGGCCGAGGCCGTTGATCGAGGTGTAGAAGCCGATCTGGGCGTTGAGGCCGTTGTACGTGCCGGGCTTGAACAGGAACTGCACGCGGCCGGGGCCGAACTGCGCCGTCTCCTGAGAAGTGAAGATCTGGTCGAGCTTCGCCTGGATCGTCGCGGTGGACTGCGACGGGTCGAAGACGATGACGTTGGAGCCGAGGTCGCCGCCGCCCTGGATCGGGCCGGTGGAGGTCGACGGGGTCGGCGAGGCCGACGGGGACTGGCTGGTCGGCGGGTTCGAGGTCGCCGGGCCGCTGCCGGTCCGGACCATGAACTCCCACAGCGAGTAGCCGTAGCCGGTGCCGCGGGCGGTGCCGTACATCCGCACGTAGCGGCCCGTGCCGGTCACGTCGAGGGTCTGCACCCCGCCCGTGCCGCCGGTGACGGTCTTGATGGTGGTGAAGTTGGTGCCGTCGGCGGACGTCTGGATCTGGAAGTCCTTGCCGTACGCGGCCTCCCAGTTGAGCGTCACCTGGCAGATCGACTGGGTCGATCCCAGGTCGACGCGCAGCCACTGCGGGTCGGCGAAGAGGCTCGACCAGCGGGTGCCGGTGTCGCCGTCGACGGCGGCGGAGGCCGCGTTGGCGCCAGCGTTCTCGGCCGAGGAGGCGGTGGCCGGCTTGCCCTGCGCGGCGTTGACGGCCGTGTTGCAGGTGCCGGGGTTGGTGCCGCCGTAGGAGCCGTAGACCTGGAACTCGTACAGCGAGTAGCCGTAGCCGGTCGCGCGGGCCGTGCCGTACATCCGCACGTAGCGGCCGGAGCCGGTGACGTCGTAGGTCTGCACCCCGCCGGTCGCGCCGGTCACCGACTTGATGTCGGTCCAGGTGTTGCCGTCCGGCGACGTCTGCAGCTTGAACGCCGTCGCGTACGCGGCCTCCCAGTACAGCTTGATCTGCGAGATCGTCGCGGTCTGGCCCAGGTCGACGCGCAGCCACTGCGGGTCGGCGGCGGCCGACGACCAGCGGGTGCCGGTCGCGTTGCCGTCGAACGCGGCCGAGGCGGGCGTGCCGCCGTTCTCGTCCGACGACGACAGCGCGGTCTTGCCTTGCGAGAGGAGGGTGTCGGCGGCGGAGGCCGAGAAGGTCGTGGTCACCGCATACGTCGCCACCATGAGGATGGCGGCCACGGATGCGAAGATCAGATTCCGGCGGCGGCGGTGCGCCGGTCGTGCGGCGGTCAGCATCAATTGCTCCCGGTTTCAGGGCGGGCGGCAGCCGGTAGCGCCACCGTAGGGGTACGGCGGTGCTCGGTCCGGCCATCCGGGGTGTGTGACTCCGGGACCGTGAACGGGCGGCCCGGGGTCGGGGGTGGGAGAGCGCTCTCCAAGGACGAGCGTTGCCCGATCCGGCGGCCCTGTCAAGGGGTCCATGGTTCCGGAACCCGGTTCCGCGAGACTTATTTTTCGACGCGTACGAAGCGCACCGGCGGTTGACCTGCTCGTACACCCGAATCCGCTGCAACGATGACTGGAGAGCGCTCTCCAACCACGGACGGTGATCGACTCAGTGACGTGAGAGGCGGAGGTCCTCGACCGCGACGACGGCCGGGCCCGCGCCGAGCGTGAAGCCGAGCTCCCGCAGCCGCGACACCTGTCCCGGGTCGCCGACGCCGCTGACGACGGTCTCCACGCCGGTCGCCGCGACCAGCCGGACCACCGCGTCGACGAGGGCGGCCCGTCGCGGGTCGGTGCCGTCCGCCGGGAACAGCGCCGCGTCCAGTACCAGCCGGGTGAACGGCAACGAGGCCAGCAGGTCGAGCCGGGCGTGCGCGGTGCCGGTGTGGTCCAGGGCGAGCCCGATGCCGATCCCGCGCAGCTCCCGCAGCGCGGCGCGGACCGCGGGGACCACGGCGTCCTCGCCCGCCAGCGCGGCCGGGACGGCGAGGGTCAGGCAGGACGGCGCGACGCCCGCGGCGGCGAGGATGGCGGCGACGTCGTTGGGGAACCCTGGGGCGAGCAGCGCCGAGCGGCTCACGTCGACGGTGAACGAGCGGCCCGGCGGGGTCACCCGGCACGCCTCGGCCAGGGACCAGCGCACCAGGGGCACCGTCAGGTCCGCGACGTCGACCGATGGCCATCGGGCGCACAGGCGCCGCTCGACCTCCGCTCCGTCGCTCAGGCGGGCGATCCGCTCGACGGTGAGCTCGACCCGGCCGGCGCTGATCGCGGCGCGGAGCTCGTCGGCCCGCTGCGCGGGGGTGGCGAGCAGCCCGGCGAGGTCCGGCGTGTACCGGGCGTGCCGGCCCTTCCCGCGCTGCTTCGCCGCGTACATGGCGATGTCCGCGTGCCGCAGCAGCGCCTGCGGGTCGTCGTCGCGGGACACGCCGACGCTCGCGGTGACGGTCATCAGGTGCCCCTGCGTCGTGACCGGGTTGGCGAGCTCGGCGAGGATCCGCTCCGCGACCTCGCCGGCGGCGAGATCGTCCGCGCCCGGCAGCAGCACCGCGAACTCGTCGCCACCGAGCCGGGCGACCAGGTCGCCGGGGCGCACGGCGGCGCGCAGCCGGCGGCCGACCTCGATGAGCAGACCGTCGCCGATGTGGTGGCCGAGGGTGTCGTTGACGGTCTTGAAGTCGTCGAGGTCCACCAGGATCGCCGCGCCGGAGAACGCCGCGTCGAGGGTGTCGTTGAACAGCGCCCGGTTCGGCAGGCCGGTGAGCGCGTCGTGGGTCGCCTGCTCGTGCAGCAGCCGCTGGTGCTCCCGGACGGTGCCGAGCAGCGCGTCGTTGTCCCGGAACGCGAGCAGCTGCCGCAGCACGACAGCGGCCGTCGCGGCCATCGCGCCGGCCAGGACGGGCATGTCGCCGGGGTGCGCGATGAGCAGCAGGTACACGGCGGCGACCGCGAAATAGGGCAGGATGCTGTACGGGCGGCGGCGCCTCGGCGCGGCGGTCACGGTCCGGGCCCGGCGCAGCTGGACGACGCCGGCGAGCCCGACCATCGTCCCCTCGCAGGTGGTGATGATGTCGGAGACCCCGGCGAGCCGGTCGCTCTGCAGCACCGGCACCAGCGCGGAGCCGATCGCACCGAGCAGCACGACCCCGGCCAGGGACTGCAGCGCCAGCATGTCGACGGCGTCGGTGCCGACGAGGATCAGCTTCACCACCGCCAGGACCGCGAGCAGGCAGAGCAGGCTCAGCACGAGCAGGCCGAGCGCGCGCGGCAGGTCGGCGCGGGCGTCGGAGATCGGCTCGAGGACGAACTGCCACAGCGCCGTCGCGGAGCAGACGAGGACCGTCGCGGCGTCGAGACCGAGCCGCAGCCAGTCCCCGCGACTCCGGCTGCGGGTCGGCAGGCGCAGCAGCCCCCACAGGACCAGCAGCAGCGCGACGCTCAGCAGCAGCACCGCGCCGGCGAGCATGGGCCCGGACTTGCGGCCGCCGAGGCTCGCCTCGGTCAGGGGCTTCGTCGCGGGAGCGATGAGCAGCGCGGCGATGCCCATGAGGCGCCAGAAGCGGCGGCCGGCGGGCGCGAGCCGGTCGAGGCGGGACGCCTGGAACAGGAACCACGACGCCACCGCCAGCGACAGCGCCCCGGGCAGCCACCCGAGGATCGTGACACCGTCATACCCCGCGCCGCGGAACACCGCGAAGCCGAGGGCGACGCAGAAGAGCGGGGCGTAGATCAGCAGCAGCCGGCGGACACCGTCGGCCAGCGTGCCAGCGCGCCGCTCCGGCTCGTCCAACAGCTGACCTCACCGCCTCGTCCTGTGCCGGTGTTTCCCGGCCGACGTCTTGTTCGGCCGGTGTGGTGCCGAGCTGAGCGGTATCGCGTGCGGACAGGGTAGCGTTCGGTCACCGCTCACGTCGATGCTCGCGCTGCCGATGGTTGGGTATGCGTCTGCTGCGCCGGCTCGCTCCCCCTCGACCGCTCGGCGGGCGGATCCGCTGGCTGTTCGTGATCTTCGGGGTGTTCAACCTCCTCACGGTCCTGCCCCGCACGCTCGGCCGGGTCGAGGAGCCGCTGCCGCACCGGCTGCCGGCCGCCGTCGCCGCGCTCGCGCTCGCCGCGTGGTGGCTGCGGCAGTACCGCAGGGGCACGTTCCCGCCGTGGATGATCCCGGTCGAGGGGCTCGCCATGCTCACCGTCGCGCTCGGCATGCGCGACTGGGTCGGCACGCTGGGCCTGCTGTTCGTGTTCGTGTCGTTCCGCGGGCTGTACGGCACCTGGCGGCACGTGCTGGCGTTCACCCTCGTGGTGTTCGCCGCGGCGGTCGCCGGGGTCGCGCTCACCGAACCGTCGGCGGTCGTGCCCTTCCTGCAGCAGGCGCCCGGCGTGCCGCCCCTCGCCCTGTTCACGGCGGTGGTCGCGGAGTCGACCCGCCGGCAGGAGCGGGCCGCCGCCCGGGAGCGGGTGTTCTCCCGGCTCGGCTCGACCCTCGCGACCACGTCCGACCGGGAGGCGATCCTGCGGCACTGCGCCGAGTCGGCGGTCGACCTCCTGGACGGGGTGCCCGGCGCGTGGGCCGTCACCGTCGTCGACGGTCTCGTGGTCACGGCCGCCGGTCCTGTACCGGTCGAGCTCCTGTCCGGCCCGGTGCACGGGCGGACCGCCGGCGGGACGACGATGCCGCTGCGGTCCGACAAGCAGCACTACGGCGACCTCCTCGCCGGCGGCGCCGCGGGCGGTGCCCCGGCCGAGGTGCGCCCGTCGCTGGAGACCCTCGCCGCGCAGACGTCACTCGGCCTGATCAACGCCGAGCACGCCGCCGACCTGCACTACCAGGCGTTCCACGACCACCTCACGGGGCTGGCGAACCGGTCACTGCTGCGCGAGCACCTCCAGCACGCCCTGGCCCGCGCCCGCCGCGGCAGCCACGTCGCGGTGCTCCTGCTCGACCTCGACGGGTTCAAGCAGGTCAACGACACCCACGGGCACGCGGCCGGCGACCAGCTGCTCGCCGCCGTCGCCGCCCGGCTGCGCGACGGCATCCGCGGCGCCGACACCGCGGCCCGGCTCGGCGGCGACGAGTTCGCCGTCGTCCTGGACGGCATGGACGCCGTCGGCGACGCGGTCGTCGTCGCGGACCGGCTCCTCGCCGCCGTGCAGGCGTCGGTCAGAGCCGCCGGCACCACGCTGCTGCCGCGGGCGAGCATCGGGGTCGCGTGCTGGAGCGGGCACGCGGAGATCGACGCGCTGCTGCACGACGCCGACACCGCGATGTACGCGGCGAAGACCGCCGGCAAGGGCAGGGTCGCCTCGTTCGAGTCCGCCGGCGTGCAGCTGCAGCCTGCGGCACTGCACGTGGCCGGCTGACCGCGAACCGCCACTGGCAGGTTTGTTTCACATTCTTGCATTGACCGATGTGATGCTCCGGGGGAACACTGGCCGGAATCGGTGACAACGATGTCACCATCCGGCCGCCACCGGGAGTGTCCATGAGAAGTCTCATCCCCCGTCCGAACCGGCTCCTGCTCGCCGCCGCCGCACTCGTGCTGGCCGCGGCGGGCCTGAGCGCTCCGTCCTCCGCCGCCGTCCCCGGCGACGGAGCCCCGTCGTTCAAGATGCCCGCCGACGACGCCGCACGCGGCCTCGTCTACGGCGGGTTCAAGGCAGGCACCGGCCGATGCGCCGGCCTCCTCGAGGTCAAGGCCGTCCCCGGCGCCTGCACCCACGGCCCGGACGCCCCCTTCCAGGGCCTGGACGTGAAGCAGTCCGTGGCGCCCCTGTCGGGGCTCGCGGTCAACCCGTTGAGCGTCGTCTGCGACGGCGACGGCGTCTCCGGCAACCGCGTGCAGGTGCTGTACGTGCGCGGCTCCGGCAACGCCGACCGGTACAACCAGTACCTCGCCTCGATCCGCACCTGGTCGTCGCAGGTGGACGACATCTACAGCGCGTCCGCCGCGCAGACCGGTGGGACGCGGCACGTCCGGTACGTCACCGACAGCGGCTGCAACATCGCGGTGTCGAACGTCGCGATCGCCAACAGCGCCCTGAGCGACTTCGGCAACTCCGTCAACGCGATCAAGGCGCTCGGCTACAACCGCACCGACCGCAAGTACCTCATGTACGTCGACGCCACGGCACTGTGCGGCGTCGCGTACGTGACCCTCGACGACCGGCCCGGACAGGACAACGCCAACAACTCCGGCGCGTCCTTCAGCCGGGTCGACTCGGGCTGCTGGTCGGCCGGGCCGGCCGCGCACGAGCTGACCCACGCCATGGGCGCGGTGATGGGCTCGTCGCCGAACCACACCGCGTACGGCCACTGCACCGACGACTACGACATCATGTGCTACAACGACGGACCCGGCACGGTCATGCGGATCGTCTGCGCCGACCAGGCCCAGGACAACCGCCTGGACTGCAACAAGAACGACTACTTCCACACCAACCCGCCCGCCGGGTCCTACCTGGCGACGCACTGGAACACCGCCAACAACCGCTTCCTGATCGCCGGCGGCGGGGGCGGCGGCACGGGTGGCCCGCTCACCCTGGTCGGCGTCGGCAAGTGCGTCGACGTCAACGCGGGCGCGACCGCCAACGGCACCAAGGTCCAGATCTGGTCCTGCAACGGCACCGGCGCCCAGCAGTGGACGCTCCCGGGCGACGGCACCGTCCGCGCGCTCGGCAAGTGCCTCGACGTGAGCGCCAGCGGCACCGCCAACGGCACCAAGGTCCAGCTGTGGGACTGCAACGGCACCGGCGCCCAGCAGTGGACGTACGTGTCGGGCAGCCAGGCACTGCGCAACCCGCAGTCGGGCCGCTGCCTGGACGACCCCGCCGCCAGCACCACCGACGGCACCCAGATGCAGATCTGGGACTGCAACGCCTCCAACGCGCAGCGCGTCACCCTTCCGTAGTTCCCCGGCGGTCCATCGCGACGCGCCACCGCCGGTCCGGCATCCGCTGTCCGTCAGCACTCCGGTACCGACGGAAAGTGGCCGACGCGATGACCGGTGGGAACGGGACAGACCCGCAGCACGTCCGGAGCGGGGTCCGTGGCGACGGCTGACGCGCCACGCGACCCCGCTCCGGTGACGGGGTGCCGGGCCGGCTCCGCTGCTGCCCACATCCCCGCCACCGGGCGGGAGGCGCCACCCGCCGGCCACCGCGACGGGTCCGGCGGCCTGCTGCGGCTGCCGGACCCACTGCGCGCGCGGCGGCAGGTCGAACGCGACCTGTCCAGCGGCGGCGAGGCCGACGTCGTGCCGGCCCGGGGCGGGGCCGCGGCCCGGCGGCATCGTCCCCGTCATCGTCGGGACGACGCGACGGGCACGGCTCAGCGGGACCCGGCGGCCGGGCGGTCCAGGTCGGGGTCCTCGGCGGTGTCCTCTGTGGCGTCCGCCGCGGCGGGGTCCGTCTCCAGGGCGGCGAGGCGCCGTTCGGCGACGCCGGCGACCGACTCCGGGGTGCTCCCGGCGGTGAGGGCCGCGTCGCTGAGCACGGTGAGCTCCGACTCGAACAGCCGAGCCAGGAGTTCCCGCTGCCGCGGCGACAGTTCGTTCGACATCGCACACCGAGGCTAACAGGGGCGGCGCCCGCCGACGGGCCGCGCCGCGGGAAATCAGGTGAGGACGCCATGACCACGGACCCCGACGATCTCGACCGCCGCATCGCGGACCTGCGTGCCCGGCACCGCGACGCGCCGCCCGGCGACCAGCTCACCGCCGGGCTCGCCGACGAGCTCGGGCGGCTGCTGATCGTGCGGTACGCCACCCGCGACGGCCTGGTCGAGGACCGTGATGACGCGATCGCCCTGCTCACCGGGGCCCTGGCCGTGGCGGTGCCGCACGAGCGGGAGGTGATGACCCGCGCGGCGCTCGGCGTGTCACTGTTCCTGCGAGCGATGCCCGCGCACCTCGGCCCCGACCCGGACGGCTCGGCGCTGCTCGGGTTCGTGACGGCGATGATGAGCGGCGCGTTCGACGACCCGGCGCGGCTCGCGGACCGGGAACGCGCCGCCGCGCAGATGGACTGGATCGTCGAGCGCGAGCCGCCGGAGTCCGCCGCCCGGCAGCACGCGCAGCTGCTGCTCGCCATGCTGCGGCTGTTCGGCGCGTCCGGGCCCGAGGCGATGCTGCGGGCGGCGATGGCGCTGCCCGCCCTCGCCGGTGACCTCGGCACCCAGCAGCGGGCGCTGCTCGACGCGCTCACCGTCACCGTCCAGCCGGCCGCGCCCGAGCAGCGGGTCGCGGCGTACGACGCGCTCCTGCCGCACCTGCCGGCGAAGCACTGGCTCCGGCCGCTGATCGGCGCCGAGAGCGTCCTCGCGATCGCCGAACGCGGCCACGACGCCCGGCTGCCGGAGACCCTCGCCGACCTGTCACCGGTCCTGCACGAGCACCTCGACGCCGTCGGCGACGACCACCCCGACCGGGAGCTGATCGTGCGGCGGCTCGCCGGGATGCTGGTGTCGTCGGCGGCGTACACGTCCGACCCCGCCGACATCGCCCGCGCGGTGCGCCTCGCCGACGAGCTCGTCGCGGACGCGCCCGACGACCCGGTCGCGGCGGGCAAGGACCGGTACCTGCGGGCGATGACGCTGACGTTGCGCGGCAGGCTGCACGACGACGACACCTACCTGCGCGCCGCCGTCGACGACCTGCGGATCGCGATCGACGCGGTGCCCGGCGACGACGAGCTCGCACCGGCGATCGCCGGTGCCCTCGGCGCGCTGCTCAACGACCGGCACCTGCTGCGCGGTGTCAGGGCCGACGCCGACGCCGGCCGGCGGTTCCTGGACCTGGCCCGGGCCGCCCTCGACCGGCACCGCCCCACCGCGGACACCACCATGCTCGACGTGGCCGGGCTGCTGTCGCGGACCACGGCCGCGATCCAGCGGCGCGACGCCGACGACCTGGACGCCCTCGTCGACGAGCTGGGCGCCTTCCTGGACACGCTGCCCGACGGGTACCCGTGGCGGTCCAGGCTCGACGCCTCGCTGGGCCTCGCGCACCTGACCGTCGGCGTCGTCCGCCACGACCTGACACGGCTGCGGACCGGCACGGCGCTGCTGCGGCGTGCCGGCGACGACCTCGCCGTCGAGGTCTCCGGACGACCGGCGCTGCAGGCCGTCGGCGCCGTCGGCGCGCTCGTGGAAGGCCTCTTCGACGGCGACCCGGACGCGCTGTCCACCGCCGAGGCCCGCCTCGACGACGCCGCCGGCAGCGGGTGGCTGCCGGCGACCGACCGGGTCGCCCTGGCCTCGATGCGGGCGCACGTCTCGGTGCTCCGCCACGACCTCCACGGCGACGTGGCCGACCTGCGGGCCGGCATCGTCGGCTTCGAGCGGATCAAGGCCGGTCTCCTCGCGGGTACGGCCGGGCATCCCTTGGCGGCGCACGTGCACGCGCTGCTGGCCGACGCGTACCGCACCGCCGGCGACATCGGCAGCGCCGTCCACAACGGTCTGACGGCGCTGCGCCGCACCGGCGACGACGTGCTGCTGCAGAGCGGCGCCGGTCACGGGGTCGACGCCGCCCGCGACGCCGCCGAGCTCGCCCTGCGCATCGCCGGCTGGTGCCTCGACGACTCCGCCGACGCGTCCGCGAACCGTTCTGACCCCGCGGCGCTCTCGGACCCCGCGGCGCTCTCGGACCCCGCGGCGCTCTCGGACCCCGCGGCGCTCTCGGACCCTGCGGCGCCTCTTGACCGCTCGACGCCCGCTGAGCCTCTTGACCGCTCGGTGTCGGCGGCCCGGCTGGACCGGGTGGTGTCCGCGGAGCGGCTGGACCAGGCCGTGGAGGCGTTGGAGCTCGGGCGGGGGCTCGTCCTGCACGCCGCGACCGTCGCCACCACCGTGCCCGGGCTGCTGCGCGCCGCGGGCCACGACGACCTGGCGGCGGAGTGGGAGACCGGTCCGGCCGAGCCTGCGCCGTGGCCCGTCGCACCCGGCCCGGCCGCCGGCGCCGCCGTGGGCCGGATCGTCGACGGGCTCGTCGGCGTGCCGACGGACCTGCGGCCGCGGGTCCTGGCCGCCCTGCACCGGGCCCGCGGCGACGCGCTGGCGGCCGCCCCCACGACGGCCGAGATCGCCGCGGCGGTGCGGGCCGTCGACGCCGACACCCTCGTGTACCTCCTGCCCGGCGACGCCACCCGCGCCGGCCGGCTGCTCCTCGTCCCCGCCACCGCACCCGTCGTGCAGGTGCCGGCCCCTGCCCTGCTCGCGGACGCCGGGCCGCTCACCACGTTCCTGGCCGCGCACGACACGACGGCCGGGCGGTCCCCGCGTACCCGCGACCTCGACGCGACGGAGCCCCCCGGCACTCCACAGTGGACCACGCAGCTGGCGGGCGTGTGCGGGTGGGCGTGGGACGCGGTCATCGCACCGCTGCTCACCCACCTGGGACCCGCGGCGCCCGGCCGCCCCCACCGGCTCGTCCTCGTGCCGACCGGCGGCCTCGGCCCGGTGCCGTGGCACGCCGCCCGCACCGAGGGCCCCCGGTTCGCGGGCGAGTCGTTCGCGTTCTCCTACGCGGCCTCGGCCCGGCAGCTCACCGGCGTCGCCGCGCGCCCCGCGGTGCCCGCCACCGGCGCCGTGACGCTCGTCGGCAATCCCACCGGCGACCTGGAGT
Source organism: Dactylosporangium sp. NPDC005555 (assembly GCF_040605635.1). NCBI lineage: Bacteria > Bacillati > Actinomycetota > Actinomycetes > Micromonosporales > Micromonosporaceae > Dactylosporangium > Dactylosporangium sp. NPDC005555. The sequence goes on along the minus strand of NZ_JBEXDG010000032.1, from coordinate 100,727 downwards.
ACGCCACCGCCGAGGTCGACCTACTGCGGCGGTACTACCCGGCGGCCACCGTCCTCGGCCGCCCGGCACACCCCGCCGGCCCGGACGACGTGCTCCGCTCGATCACCGCCGAGACCGCGCTGCTGCACCTCGCCTGCCACGCCCGCGCCGGCGCGACCCCCGACACGTCCCATCTCGCACTCGGCGCCGGCGTGTCCCTCTCGGTGTCCACCGTCCTCGCCGCCGCCCAGCGCCGCCCCGCCTCCGCCGCCGGTGGCCTCGTCGTGCTGTCCGCCTGCGCCAGCGACCTCACCGGCGCCATCCACGACGAGGCACTCACCCTCGCCACCGCGTTCCTCGCCGCGGGCGCGGTCAGCGTCGTGGGCTCCCGCTGGCCGGTCGACGACCGGACCACCGCCTGCCTGATGGTGATGTTCCACCGCTTCCGCACCACCGGCGCCCTCCGGGACCGCGACGCTCTGCGCGCCGCGCAACGCTGGATGCAGGACCCGGACCGCGACGTCCCACCGGAACTCGCCGCCGTCGTCCCCGCCGACCCGGCCGCGCTCGCCGCTCCGTCGGCCTGGGCCCCCTTCACCCACCACGGCCGCTGACCCCACCGTCCCGCCCGCACGGCGGCCGGCATCGCGGCAGCACAGGATCGGGCGGGTCAGCCCGCGCAGCCGGCGAAGCGGTCCGGACGCCGGGAACGGTCACCCGCGCGGCCCGAAGAGGCGGGGCGGGAATCCGGGCCGGAGCCCAGGGCCGGAACGCGGGGCCGGACGCGGCGCGAGGCCGGACGCGGCGCGAGGCCGGACGCGGCGCGAGGCCGGACGCGGCGCGAGGCCGGACGCGGCGCGAGGCCGGACGCGGCGCGAGGCCGCCGGCGGTTGCCCGGCCTCGGCGAACACGGAGACGGCGGCTAGGAGGGCCGGCCCGGGTCGAGGAACGCGGGAAGGGCTTCGATGATCGTTTTTGCGGCGGGGTGCCGCGGGGGCAGCGCCGCCATGGCGGCGTGGAGGTGGGCGACGGCGGACGGGAGGTCGGTGAGGTCGGTGTCCCAGCCGCCGTCGTCGAGGCGGTGCCGCAGCAGCAGCGCGACCGCGAGCACGAAGTGGTCGACGCCCGTGGTGGCAGGGTCGTGGCCGTCGGCGCCGTGCACGACGGCGGTGGCGAGTGCGACGAGGTCGTCGACGCGGTCGCTGCCGGGCGTGGGGGTGGCCGGGTGCAGCAGCGCCGCGGCCGGCAGGTGGGCGGCCGCCGGGGTGTCCGCCTCGACGGCGTCGCCGGTGAGCGATGTCAGGGTGTCCAGCAGCGCGAACCGCAGCGCGCCGACGTCTGCCGGGGAAGCGGGACGGGTGCGCACCGGGAGCCTCCCGAACGGGTCACTGGCCACTGTGGACGTACCCCGACCAGGCGACCGCCCGCGCGGGGTCGGTCTCGGACAGGTGGCGGAGCAGCCGGCCCGGCATCCGCGGTGGCGGGGTCCGGCCGGCGTCGAGCATCCACAGCTGCGCGCGGTGCAGGGCGTCCCAGGCGGGGCGGCGCTCGGCCATGAGGAAGTGGTGGAACATGAACAGCAGCAGGGACGCGGCGCGGTCGGGGACGTGCCACCGCGCGGACAGCACCGACCGCACCCCGCCGGCGAGGAACGCGGTGCCGAGGCCGGCCGCCTCGTCGTGGCCGGCGCCGCAGGCGGCGAGGACCACGAGCGCGATCGCCCGGTCCGGCGCCCCGGCCAGGGCGGCGCCGACCTCCCCCGCGGTGAGCCGCCCGTCGCCTGCGCCGGGTGCCGGCGCGGCGAGGGCGAGGTGAGCGGGGGCGCCGTGGCAGGCGAGGTGCAGCACGGCGCCCGCGGCGGGACGGGTGTCGGTGAGCCAGTCCCGCACCTCGGCGGCGGTGCCGGGCCCGGAGCGGGCGGGACTGCCGTCGGCGCGGCGGCCGACGTACCGCGCGCCGGGATAGAACACGCGGTGCACGGCGCACGCCTCGGCGCGGGCCCCGGGCAGCGCGGGACCGGCGGTGGCCGGGTCGCCGACCACGAGCCCGACGGGCGCGACCGGCACCGGGGCGGCGGCGGCCGACCCGCACAGCATCCCGGCGGACAGCGCGTGGGAGAACGCCGCCGCCTGCACCGCGTAGCGGCCGTTGTGGTGGGCGGCCTGCCACGGTACCCGCGAGAGACCCCCCATCGCGACGAGCACGACACGGTGCGGGCGGCCGGACGGCGGTGGCAGCGACGGCAGGAACCGTTCGACGAGCGGGCCCATCGCGACCCTCCACGCCCAGCCGCCGAGCATCTCGAGCCCGTCCGCCGCGGGTGCGCCGGCGTCATGGAGGCCGGGCAGGGCGATGCAGCTCGGCCGGCCACCGCCGGCGGCGATCATGACCGCCCAGCCGGGCGTCGGCGGCGCGCCGGGCACGAGGTAGACGAGGGCGTCGGCGTCCAGCGCGCCCAGTACGTCCCCGATCTCCGGCAGTGCCGGTGGGTCGGGCGGCTCCGCCCGGCCGCCGCACATCACGTCGAGGATCTCCTGGCGCAGGGCGGCCGGCTCCCGGCCGGGCGCCGACATCCGCCATCGCAGCGCCAGGTCGCGCCGGCGGGCCGCGTCGAGCGTGGCCGGCACGTCGCGGTAGCGGGTCGCGGCCAGCAGCGCCAGGCCGCGGCCCGTTTCGAGGGCCCGCACCGCCGCCGCCGGGTCGCCGCTCGCCAGCCAGGACCGGGCCAGGTCCAGGCAGCGCCGCTCGGCGTCGCGGGCGAGCGCGGCCGCGCCGGCCGCGTCCCGTTGCAGCAGGATGCCGGCGCCGCGCCGCCGGAGACCGTCCAGCGCATCAGGCCGCGCATCAGGCCGTCTCGCCGGACCACGATGAGCACCACCCGCCGAAGCACCGCCGGCAAAGGCACCACCCGCCAAGGCACCGCCGGACGGAGCACCGTCCACCAGGGCACCGCCCGCCGAGGCACCGGCCGCCGAGGCACCGCCGGCCGGAGCGCCATCGGCAAGGACACCGCCGGACGGAGCACCGGCCGCCGGGGCGCCGCCGGCCGGGACACCGCGCTTGCGGAGGCCGCCCGCGACGGGGCCGGCGTTCAGCGGGCGGGCGAACCAGGCGCTGGGCCGGGTCGCGGGGCGGGCCGTGCGGCCGCGCGGGTCGTCGGGTGCGCCGGTCATCGTTCGCCTCCTCGTGGGATGCGGGCCCGCCGTCGCGATGGCAGGTCCCGCCGCGGCGCGGTCCCGGGGTGCGGGAGCGCGGGCCGGCGTGGGTGGTGCCGGCGGGCAGGTCGGTCTCGCCGGGTCAGCGGAGACGGTCGCCGAGGATGTCGAGGACCGTCTCGGTGATCCGCCCGACGGTCGCCTCGTCGGCGACGAGGGCCGCGGCCCGTTCGGCGTCGCCGGGGGTGGTGCCGGGGGTCAGGTCCATCTCCTCGGCGCCGCTGCCGCCGCTGAAGACGGTGCGCAGGACGGCCGCGACGACGGTACGCGGGTCGTGCCCGAGACGGATCCGGCGCTCGATCGCGTCGACCGCACCCGCGGCGAGCTCGACCAGGTGCGCGTCGGCGCGCTCGTGCGGCTCGGTGAGCGCGAGCTGCGGCAGCTCGGCCGGGTGGTCGGGGTCGGTGCGCGGGGCGGACAGCACGGGCGCCTGCTTCCTGCCGAGCGGGCGCTCGACGAAGTTCGCGAACCACATCGGGCTCTGCCGCATCGCCGCGAGGACCGTCTCCACGTCGGTGAGGACGTCGGCCTCGTCGACGCGGGCCTCGCCGGTGGTGAGGGCCCGCTGCCCGGCCCAGGCGCCGAGCGGCCAGACGCCGGTGCCGGCTGTGGACGGCACGCCGACCCAGACGAGGATGTCGACGGCGAGGGCGGTGAGCCAGGGGTCGTCGCCGAGTGCGGTCGCGAGCCAGCCCGGCATCCGTGGGCGTTGCAACGCGCCCCGCTCACCGCGGCGGCGCCGGTGGGCGTCGACGGTGGCGGCGTTGAGCCGTCTGGTGATCCAGCCGTCCAGGTTGTGGATCGGCACCTTCGCGTTGCGCAGCAGATCGTCCAGGACCGCCTCGACGTCGTCCTGGAAACGGTCCAGGCAGTCGGGGCGCAGGCCGGTGACAGACGCGGCGCAGCCGGGGTGGCCGCGTCTGATCTCGAAGCCCCGGGTCATCCGCTGGAAGACGACGGGCCACACGATGTCGTACGCGCCGCCGGTGAGCCTTGCGTACTCGGGGCCGCTCACCGACTCCGCATGCTCCGCGAGCACTCCACGGCGGGCCATGTCCCGCACCAGATCCGCCGACTCGAGCACTGTGTTACTCCTTCCGGGTGGATTGCCGTCAGCCTGCCGCAGGGATATGGCGGCGGCAAAGCCCGGTACGCAAAAGATCCCACCCCAGGGGAGCAACGAAAGGCGTTCGGCCGATGCCGCCGCCCGGTCGTTCCCGCGGCCGTCTGTTCGGCTGCCCGAACACGACCGATATCATTACCTGTGTCCTCCCGAACCATTGGCCAGATACGGGCCGACGTCCTCCGGCCGGATCACGCGAATCGGCGCGACTGGACATCCACTGGCCATCGAGTGGCGCTGCGTAAAAATGCGCACATTGACTTCGGCAACGACCGGGCGGGATTTTCCGGCGCTAGGCTGACCGGGCCTCGCAGCGGCCGGGAACGCCGAAGGGAGAAACACGGTGTCGGCCGAAGATGATCTCGTTCAGGAACTCGTCGCCGTCCGGCGCGGGTGGGGGTTGCGCGACCGCAGCCTCGGCCGGCGGACCGGGCCGCACCTGCGCCGGGCCTGCGGCATCCGGGAGAGCGCCGACGACCGTGAGGTCCACGACCGGGTCCGGTCCTGGCTGACGGCGTTCGCCGACGAGCTGCCGCCGGAGCTGGCCAGGGCCGTCGTGGTCGCGTTCGCGCTGGACCGGGACCGGCAGTATCGGCAGCTGACCCAGCGGGTCGCGTATCTGGCCGCGGAGCAGTCGTGCGCGCCGAGGACCGCCCGCCGCCGGGTCGACCACGCGACGAGGCTGCTGGCGCGGGCGGCGCTGCGGGAGCGGCCGGCCGACGGCCCCGACCCGTTCGCCGGCTGGCGGCTGCGCTCGGTGCGCACCGTCCTGCGCCTGGACACGGCGCTGCCGGAGCTGCACGAGACGTGCGTCGTCGTCGGGTCCGGCGGGCGGGGGTCGGCGCGCCTGCCGGTGCTGCACGAGTCGCGGGTCGCGGAGGTCGCCGCGCCGGACCGGGTGACGCGCCCGCACTACACGCTGCTGCCGTCGGTGCCGTGCGACCACTTCGACCTGGAGATCAGGTTCCGGCCGGGGCACCGGCCGGCGGTCGTGTGGCGGCTCGACGCGGTGCCGCCCTGGTCGCTGGACGCGGACCTGCCCCGCGAGCATCCCCTGGAGCCGGACGGGGCCGGCGAGGTCCGGATCGTCTTCGGCGGGCTGAAGCAGCGCCACGCGTACGGGCTCACGTGGGACTAAAGAAGATCCATCCGTGAATCGCTGAAGAGTGTCAATGTGCCGCCGCTCCGCGCTCGGAAGGCTGTCTGCGTACCCCCCGAGCAGGTGAGGAGCGCAGGATGCCGACCCTTCGACCAACGATCGTCCCCGAGCCGGAGCCGCCGTTCGTGGATCTGGAGCAGCTGGCGAGCGAGGTGATCAACGGCGCGGTCGAGCCTGCGACCCGGCGGCTGCTGAACGCCGCGTCCGGTGGCGATCCGGTGCTGCTGCGCGCGCTGCTGGCCTGCGGGCTCGGCGACGGCACCCTGACCCGTCATGAGGGCCGCTGGCGCTGGGCGGCGGGCATGTCCCGGGCGGGGCGGGTCACCGGCCTCGTCGAGGCCCGCGCCACCGCGATGCGCGACGAGCAGCTGGCCGCGTTGCGCACCGTCACCGCCGGCTGGGCCGAGCCCTTCGCGGTCGTCACGCAGATCATCGGTGACCGGCCGGCGCCGGAAGGGGCGGCCGCGCCGCTGGGGCTGACCCGGCGGGAACGCGAGGTCCTGGTGATGCTCGGCAACGGCGCCAACACCCGCGCGATCGCCCGGCAGCTGTGCCTGTCGGAGCGGACCGTCGCGAAGCACCAGGAGCGCCTGTACCGCAAGCTGGGCACCTCCGACCGGCTCACGACGGTCCTGCGGGCGCAGCGGCTCGGCCTGCTGCGCCCGGCCGCCGACCCCTTCGACCAAGAGGACGCCTGACAGCCCACCAGGCGACGAGGACGCCTGACAGGACCAGGCGAAGAGGACGGCTGACGGCGGCGGTCCGGGCATCCCGTGGAAGGGGCGCCCGGACCGCCGGTCCATGCATCCGGTCAGGAGATCTCGCCCGGCCGCGGGTCCGTGTCGAGGTCGAGCCCGACGGCGGCGGTGGCGCGGCCGTTCAGCACGAGGGTCACCGGCCGGGCCTTCTGGTCCAGGACGACGAACTCGGTGGTGGTGTTGCCGTGCAGGGCGGCCTTGACCTGGGCGACGACGGTCTCCTCGTCCTTGTCGTCGATCGTCCACTCGGTCTCGCCGATGATGAGTCGCTTGTTGCTCATGACGTGTGGTCCCTTCTCACAGCGGTTGGTTCGGGCAGTTAGGACACGGCCTGGACCGTGAACGAGAACGAGAAGTCCTGGGCGCGCCGCAGCGTCCCGTCGGCCGGGTAGCGCCCGACACCGAACTCCTCATGTGCCAGCAGCGACGTGCGGTACAGCCCGATGCTGTCCCCCACGGCGCCCCTGAGCAGCTGATACGCGACGTTGACCAGGACCGCCCCGGCGCCGACGGCACCGACCGCGAGGGCGGCCTGCGGCGCCGCCACCGCCAGGCTCGCCAGCTGCACGCCGGCGGCCTGGACCTCCTGGCCGGTGAGCTGCTGCCGGAGCAGGTCGCTCAGGGCCAGACTGCCGGCCGAGTCCCGGGACACCCACACGGCGATGTCCAGGAAGTCCACCGCCGGGCCGTGGTAGACGAGCATCTGCTCCAACGGCAGCCGGTCGCCGTCCTTGATGTTGGCGAAGCGTTCCGTCTGCGCGGTGTGCACGGGAATCCCGCCGGGGTTCCCGCCGGTCAGCACGACGGCGTCGACGCGGATGTCCGCGCCGAACACCGCCCGGTTCTTGTGCACGACGAGCTCGCCGAGGCGCACCGCGACCGCCCGGGGTGCCAGTCCGCGCGGCGTGAACAGCCGCGCCGACGGGTCCGGCCGGTCGTCGATCTCGAACGCGACGTCCTCGGCGGTGGGCGCGGGCGCGTCGACGACGTCGAAGTCGATGGTCCGCACCATGTACCGCACCTCCGGTCCGGTGTCCGCGAGGTAGTCGCGGGAGCCGCCGACTGCCACCTGACGGACAAGCCGCTCCAGCACCGACCCGGGCCGCCGTGACGGGCCGGGCTTCGCGTCGACGCCTTCCTGCTCGATCACGCCGAGGTTCTGCGGGGCGTCGCACACCAGCGCGATCAGCGTCTCCGGCCGGGCCAGCTGCCCCGGCAGTCCTTCCGGCCATTTCAGCGGCATCCCGGTGAGGACGTCTTCGAGCTGGTCGTGGCCGAACACGTACTCCTTGCCGGGCTCGAGCCGGAAGCCGGCCGGGGCGAACCTGGTCAGCAGCGTGACCTTCGCGGCGACGCCGATGTCGATCAGCGACGCGTAGACGACGGTGTCCCCGTCGTTGCGGATGCGCACGTACGTCCGCTGGCCGGGGTGCAGCACCTCCCCGGCGGCCCGCAGCGGGTGTTCGGTCCGGTCGGCGCCGACCAGGCCCCATTCGACGGTGACGGGCGTGGTCAGCCGGTACGCGGGGTCGTCGCGCAGGCCGCGCAGCGCGGTGGCCCGGGCGACGCGCTCCAGGTCCGCCCGCAACGCCGCGGCCGTGCCCGCCGCGGCGGGACGCGGCGGGTGCAGCGGCCCGGCCCGGTCACAGACGGCGAGCCCGCCGCCGTCGGCGATGACCTCGGCGACCACGTCCTCGTCGGTGTCCGTCGCGGCCCGCACCAGGGTGCTCGCCGCGATCTCGGCCTCGAGCGCGGCGAACACCGCGGCCGTCTGCGGGGTCGGCGCCGGCAGCCGTACGGGCAGCGCCGGCGCCGACGCCCGGGTGCAGAAGGCGCGCGTGCCCAGCGGCACCGCCGTGACGCCCGGCCGGAACGCGACGGCGGCGCCCGCCGCGACGGCGCCGACCCGGTCGACGGTGGCGGTGCCGATCATCGTTGCCGCGTCGGCGGCCTCCGCGGCCGGCGGCATCAGCGCGAACTCGTCCCCGGCCCGCACGCCGAGCAGCGGGGCCACGGCGATGCTGACCCGGTCGGCGACGTGGCCCGGCACGACGCGGAGCGCGCCGAGCCCGGTCTCCTCCCGGGTGTCGAACAGCAGCCGGCGCGCCGGCCCCTCCACCTCGGGACGCTGGCCCACCATGAGCGTGGTGACCCTGCGGTGGACGCGGTCCATGAGGGCGGCCCAGGTGACCGGCAGCTCGCCGGCCTCCGCGAGGGCCAGCACGAACGACTCGGTGAACATGCCGGTCCGCTGGCCGGAGCGGCCGGTGTGCTCGTAGGCGAACTGCTCCGGCGCGCACGCGACCAGGCGCACCGCGTTCCGGTTGCCCAGCGACCGGACCCGTCCGGGTTGCAGCCGGCCGGCGGCGATCTCCCGCCCGTGGTGCGCGACGATCCAGTCGTAGGTGTAGTGCAGTGCCTTGACCCGCAGGTCGGGGTCGCGGGACATGTGCCCGGAGTGGCAGCAGTCGAGCATCACCGCGGCGTTGCCGGTCCGGTCGGTGAGCAGGTCGAGCCGGGCCGAGAGCTCCTCGGACGTGATGCCGCGGAAGTCGCCCTCGGTGGAGTCGTCCAGGTCGTACGGGACGATGAACTGCGTCGGCTGGCTGACCGCGGACGACCCTTCCGGCGGCAGGAGCCGGCCGCCGTGCCCGCTGTAGTAGACGAAGACGGAGTCGTCGGCCGCCGTGTCGGCGATCAGCTTGTCGTACGCCGCGAAGATGCCGGCCCTGGTGGCCTCGGCGCCCTCGCACCGGCGAATGTCGAAACCGCGCCCGGTGAGCGCCCCGGCAATGCTGTCGACGTCATTTCCGACACCGGTGAGACCATTGGTCTGCGAACCGATCAACAATGCTTTCCGCGCCACGAGTGCCCCCTTGGACGGTGACTCGAATGATTCCGCTGCGGACGCTATTACGGCCGCGGGGCACGCGTCACTAGCCGGGGGCTACGTTCATTCACGTATTGCCGAGGACCGTCCTAATCGGTGAACAACTGTGTCCTCGTGGCGACCGCCGCGGCCATTCCGCGATTGTCGACGCCGAGTTTCCGGATGATGTTGGAGACATGGACGCCGGCGGTCGATACCTGGATCGACAGCGCCTCCGCGATCTGTCTGTTGGTCTTGCCGCGGGTCAGCTCGCGCAGCACCCGCCACTCCTGCGGGGTCAGCCCCCAGGGGTCGCGCTGGTGCGGCACCTGCGACGCCGGCGCCGATCCCGCCGCCGGCGCCGGCTCGGCGAGGTCGAGCCGCCAGTTCGCCGCCGTGGCGGTGACCCCGGCGAGCAGCGGCGCGGCGCCGAGCCGCTCCGCGGTCCGGTGCGCCTCGCGGGCCGCCGCGGCCGCGTCGGCGGGCCGGCGGGCCGCCGCCCACGTCTCGGCCGCGCGCCAGTGCGCGTACGCGGCCAGGTACGGCCGGTCCAGGGCGGCCCATGCCTCGGCGATCTCCGTCCACCGCTCGGCGGTCCCGGCGCGCGCGGCCCGGTCCCGCTCCGCGTGGCACAGCCGCAGCCAGGTGCCGCGCTCGGAGCCCGCCGGCGGTGCCGGCTCGACCGTGGCGCACGCGACGAGCTCCGCGACGCGCTGCCCGGCGCTCTGCGGGGTGGGCTCGCCGAGGTCTGCGGCGCGGACGAGGGCGTCGGCGGCGGCGCGCAGGCCGGTGGCGCACAGCCGCAGCAGCGACACGCTGTTCTCGGTGCCGTCGAGCGCGCCGAGCCCGGCGGTCACCGCCGCACCGGCGGCGTCGAGGTCCCGCTCCCAGATCGCCAGCTCCGCGAAGCACCCGTACAGCGGCCCCAGCAGCCGCGGGTCGCCCTTGAGCCCGGCGACCGCCTGCACGGAGGTGAGCAACGCACGCGCCTCGTCGAAGCGGCCCTGGGCGACGTCGATCTCGGCCAGGGTGAGCCGCGGGTAGCGGGTCTGCGGCACCTCCCGGCCGCGTAGCACGGCGCTCAGCATGGCGCGCGCCTCGTCCCACCGCCCGAGCTGCACGAGCGCCGAGCTGGCGTTGTTCGCGAGCACGTCGGCGCCCTTGGTACGGCGCAGGCCGAGCGCGGCGACCCGGGCCAGCTCCTCGCGGGCGACGTTGGCCGCCTCGGCCAGCCGGCCGGCGTGTTCGAGGGCGATGGTGAGGTTCCCGTACGCGCGGTGCAGGTCCTCGAGGTGGTCGACCTCCCGCGCGATCTTCACCGCGGCCTCCAGGTTCGGCACCCCTTCCTCGGGCCGCTCCAGCATGGTCAGCGCGGTGCCCGCCGTGTTGAGCGCGCGGCCCTCCTCGGCGCGGGCGCCGACGGACCGCGCCAGCCCGATCGCCCTGACCGCCTGATCGAGGCCCTCCGTGTAGCGGCCCGCCTGGACCATGACCGTGGCGAGGGCGGCGACGACCCTGGCCGCGACCGCCGTCGGCGGCAGGCCGGACAGGCGGCTGTCGGCGTCCTTGTACGCCGCGTGCGACAGCTCCAGGTCGCCGGCCTCCCACCGGTAGCTGCCGAGCCGCTCCAGCAGCTCACCGGCGCGCCCGGGGTCGGCGGTCCCGCCGACCTCGCCGATCGCCCGGGTGAGCAGTTCGAGGGCGCCGTTCAGGTCGCCGGCCCAGCGGGCGGCCTCCGCCGCGGCGGACAGGACCCGGTCGTGCGGCAGCCCCGCCTGCCGCTCGGCGTCGTCGACCTGGCCCCACAGCGTCAGCACCCGGCTGTACTGCTTCTGCGCCACCCGGAACGCCCGCACCCGCTCCGCCGCCACGGCGGCCGCCACCGCGGACCGCAGCGCCTCCGGGCGCCGCCGCGCCTCGAACCAGTGGTGGGCGAGGTCGGCGGCGGCGGTCGGGCCGTCGACGAGGCTCAGCCCGGGGTAGGCCGAGAGCGCCTCGGCGATCGCCTCGTGCAGGTGCCGGCGCTCCCCGGGCAGCAGATCCTCCAGGACCGCCTCCCGCATGAGCGCGTGCCGGAACGTGTACGTGTCGTCGTCGGTCTGGTCGACGACGAGGACGCGGCCCTTCACGCACCGCCGCAGCGCGCCGTTGAGCGCCCGGCGGTCCAGCTCGCAGACCGCGGCGAGCAGGTCGTGCCCGACGGTCCGGCCGGCGGCCGCGGCGACCCGGAGCACCTCGGTCGCGTCCTCGTCGAGCTGCTCCAGCAGCAGCACCATCGTGTCCGCCAGGGTCCTGGGCAGCGCCTTGAGCTCCAGGTCGTGCAGCACGCCGCCGGCGACGAGCTCCTCGGCGAACAGCGGGTTGCCGTCGGACAGCTCGAAGCAGCGCCGCAGGAACTCCGGGTCGCCGGCCGGCCCGCCCAGGAACTGCCCCAGTTCGTCCTCGGTGAACGCGGGCACCTCGATCTGGCGCACCCTGCGCCGGAACGACGGCTCCGCCATCACCGTCCACAGTGGATGCTGCTGCGGTACCGGCGACCGGAAGCTGAACAGCAGCAGCACCCGCTCGTCCGTCTGCGCCTGGACCAGATACGAGACCAGGTCCAGCGTCGAGGCGTCCGCCCAGTGCAGATCCTCGAAGATCAGCACCGTGGGCGCGTCGCGGCCGAGATGGTCGAGCAGTTGCAGCACCGCGCCGAAGACCCGGGTCTGCGAGTTCGTCTCGGCCGCCGGCCCCTCCGCCCGGCCGGTGCTGGTGAAGCCCGCCAGGAGCTTGTCGATCTCGGCGAACGCGGGGCCGCCGTACCGGGTCAGGTGCTCGGCGCCGCGCTCGCGGACCAGCCGGCGCAGCGCGTCGATCAGCGGCGCGTAGGGCACCACGCCCTCGCCGAGGTTGACGCACCCGCCGGACAGCACGTGGATCCGCGGGTCGCGGGCGGTGGCGGCGCGGACGAACTCGCGGATGAGCCGGCTCTTGCCGACGCCGGCCTCACCGCCGAGCAGCACCGTCGTGGACCGTCTGGCGTCCGCGTCGTCGACGCCCGCGAGGAGCTGCCGCAGCTCGGACCCGCGCCCGACGAAGCCGGCCGCCCGCCCCGCGCCGTCGTGCCGTCCTGTGCCGTCTGCCCGTCCTGTGCCGTCCGCATCCGACATGCCGCCCATCGTGCCCCGGGTCGCACCGGGCTGTCAGCTCGCTCGCCCAGATCGATCCCGTTCGGGTGTCAAGGATCGACCGGAAGCGTCGTGCCGGGGTACCGACACGGCCAGGAACAACCGGATGATCCGGTCCCTGACGGTGGTCGGTCGTCGTCGCCACCGGCGCGCATGGCCTCGACGGCACGCGTGCGGTCGCCGATGATCGCGCCGAGGTCGGCGAGGGCGGCGCCGGCCGTGAGCGCGGTGGTGCAGGCGGTGCCGAGCTCCGCGGTGAGCAGTCGCAGCAGGCGGTCCCTCGCGTCGGCGGGCAGGCCGGGCGCCGGCTGGGTCTCGGGCTGGGTCTCGGGCGGGGTCCCGGGCACCGCGGCGTCCTGGGCCCGGCGGGGCCGGCGCGGGCGGCGGGCGGCGCGGCCGGTCGGGGTGCACGTCCAGCGGCCGCGCATCACACGAAGTCCGCCGGGTCGTACTGCCGGATACCGGCAGGCAGTGCCGTCCGGGCGGGCAGTATCGTGCCGGTGCCGCCGTTGGCCAGGCCGTACCCGGACTGGATCATGCTGGACACGAGGATCTCCTGCATGCCGGTGATCGCCGCCGCCGGTGAGAAGTCCGGCTCCATCATGTAGAGCGACATCCGCTTCGGCCCGGTCGAGGGGTGGATCAGCGACCCCATCACACCCAGGTCCGCGCGGTCGACGCCGCACGGGACGAGGTTCGGAAACGCCGGCGACGAGACGAGGTCCTCGAAGGCCTGGCGCCATATCGTGCCGCGGTCGGTCGGCTCGCCGTCGCTGATGAACCAGACGGCGGGCCGGTGCACGACGTAGCGGTCCGCCTTCAACCGCGCCACGTCGGCCTCGATCTCGCGCCGCAGCACGGTGAACGCCCCCGCGAAGCTGGTCCCGCCGCCGTGCGCGGCCAGGACCGGCAGCTGCAGGCCCGGGGCGAGCAGGTCGCACAGCGGCAACCGGACCCGCGCCTCGTCGGCGAAGTCGATGAGACCGAAGCGGACCCTGTCGGACAGGACCGGATTTCGCGCGAGCGCGTCGACCAGCGCCGGCACGATCCGATTGGCGGCGTCGAGCTTGTGGTCCTGTGTCATTGACCATGACACGTCGATGACCAGGTAGAACGGCAGCAGCTTCGCGCCGGTGTGGTCCATGGTGCGTCCTTTCGTCGGTCCGCGCCCCCGCGGGTTTCCGGAGCCGGGAGCGTGGACGTCGGTCCGGCCGCGCGGCTTCCCGGATTCTTGTCGCACAGCCAGGGACCTGACGGACAGCGCCTGGACGGACGCTGTCCGTCAGCATGGGCGTTCCAGCCGGTCGTGCGGCGCGCACCGGCGGCGGGCACGACGAGGGACCCGCCGGGAATGTTCCCCCCTCCCGGCGGGTCGTCTTGCACCCCCGTTGCGTACTGACGGACAGCGATCCGTCAGGAGGAGCAGGAGCAGCCGCCGCGACCGGCGGGCAGTCCCGCGGCGGGCCGTCGCCTGAAGGGTACGACGTCATGAAAACCCTTATGAAAGCGCATTCCTGCCCTTGCGCGGAACAGCAAACGTTTGCAACCCTCGATGGATGACTTCTCGTCGAACCCTGCTCACCGCCGCGCTCGGCGCGGTGGCCGGTGGCGCCACCGCCGGGCTCGCCGCCTCCCCCGCCGAAGCGTGGCCGGGGCCGGCCGTGACGGTCGCCGCCGACGGCTCGGCCGACTACACGAGCGTCCAGGCCGCCGTCGACGCCGTGCCGTCCGGCAATCCCGGCCCGTTCACGATCAAGCTCAGGCCCGGCGTCTACCGCGGCCAGGTCATCGTCCCGGCGGACAAGCCGCACATCGTGCTGCGCGGTCAGGGCGCCGACCCGACCGAGGTCGTGATCGTCGACGACCGGGCCAACGGCACCCTGAAGCCCGACGGCACCACCTGGGGCACCTCCGGCAGCGCGTCGGTCACCATCTCCGGCGACGACTTCTCCGCCCGGAACCTGACCTTCGCCAACGACTTCGACGAGGCCGCCCACCCCGAGATCACCTCGAGGCAGGCGGTCGCCGTGCTCACCCGCGCCGACCGGCTCGTGTTCGACAACGTCCGGTTCCTCGGCAACCAGGACACGCTCTACGTCAACACACCCGACGCGGCGACCGTCGGCCGCGTGTACCTGCGCAAGTGCTACGTCGAGGGCGACGTCGACTTCATCTTCGGCCGCGCCACCGCCGTGTTCGACCGCTGCGAGATCCGGTCGCTGAGCCGCGGCTCGAGCACCAACAACGGCTATGTGACCGCCGCGAGCACGTCGGTGGCCAACCCGTTCGGCTTCCTCATCACCGGCAGCAGGCTCACCGGCGACGCGCCCGCCGGCACCGTCTTCCTCGGCCGGCCGTGGCACCCGGGCAACGACCCGAACGCGATCGCGCAGACGGTGATCCGCGACTCGACGATCGGCGCGCACATCGGTGCCGCCCCGTGGACCGACTTCGGCACCTGGTCGTGGCGGGACGCCCGCTACGCCGAGTTCCGCAACCGCGGCCCCGGCGCGGCCGTCACCGCCGACCGGCCCCAGCTAACCGCGGAGCAGGCGGCGGCCGCCACCATCGACGCCTACCTCACCGGCTGGTGTCCCCGACGCTGAGCGCGACGGTCAGCAGCAGGAGCCACCCGGGGTCGCGGAGGCGGTCGCCGTACAGCTCGCGCAGCTTCGCGACGCGATACCGGACGGTCTGCGGGTGGACGAAGAGCTCGGCGGCGACCTCGTCGCGGCGGCCCTGGTGCAGCAGCCAGCTGCGCAGGGTCTCCACGAGCTTCGCGACGGTGGAGGCGCGCTCGCCGGCCAGGGGAGCCAGGGCCTGCTCCCGCAGGTCGGCGAGGGCCCGGCCGTCGGCGGTGACGACGAGCTCGACGAGGTGCTCCTCGGAGTCGAGCGCACCGGCGTCGGGCAGGAGGCGGGACACGCGCACGGCCCGCTCGAACGAGTGCCGGGCCAGGGACCACGGCACCGGCGGGCCGGTGACCGCGCCGTGCGGGGCGACGACGCGGAGCAGGTGGCCGCGGGCGGCGCCGTGCGCGTCGGGGACGAGCAGGACCGCCGTGTCGCGGAGGTGCTCGACGGTGGTCGCGAGGGTCCGCGGGTCGAGCAGGTCGACGACGGGCCGGGCGGTCCGGTCGGGCAGCAGGACCGCGGTCAGCGTCTGCGGCGGCGCCCAGTCGGCGGCCTCGGCGGCGACCGCGGCCGCGGCGACGGCCTGGGCGGGCTCGCCGGCGAGGAGGCTCTGCGCGAGCCGGTCCAGGGCGCGCCGCCGGGCCCGGCCGGAGGTCGCGAGCTCGTCGGCGTGGCCGGTGACGCTCGCCGCGGAGAGCTCGTCGATGTACGCGAACGTCAGCTCGGCGAACCGCGCGAGCGCGGGGGCGGTCATCCCGGCGCCGACGGTGACGGCGGCGAGCTCGCGCCAGGCGACGCGGGCGCCGACGCGGTAGGCGGCGAGCAGCGCGTCGAGGCTGCGGCCGGAGCGCGCCTCGCCCCGGCCGAGCGCGTACGCGCCTTCGAGCGACGGCGCGAGCGGGGACGGGCCGGCCCGGCGGGAGGCGAGATTGAGGAAACCGCCGAGCGCGGCGCGGACCGCGAGCTCGATCTTGGCGCCCATCTCGCCGGTGAGGGCGCCGGCATACGCTGGGACCTCGTCGACGATCGCGGCGACGGCGTGACCGGCGACCTCCGGCAGGGCGTGGCGCAGTGACTCGGCGACGCCGGCCTGCAACCGGAAGGCGCCGAGCGCGCTGGCTTTGTCTTCAGCGAACAAGAATCACGCCTCGATTCACGCGGACCGGTCATGATTTTATCCCTCAGACCCCATCATGCTGGACGCATGGCCGCTGCCCAAGCCCTCCGCGCCGGCGCCTGGCGGGTCGTCGAGCTCCTGACGACACCGCTGGTGCCGGCCGACTACCTCGACGTGATCGCGCCGTTGCGCAACGCCGAGGTGCTGCGGGCGAAGGTCGTGGCCGTGCACAAGGAGACGGCACGGGCGGTCACCCTCACGCTGCGCCCGGGGCGCGGCTGGCGGCGGCACGAGCCCGGCCAGTACCTGCGGCTCGGCGTCGACGTCGACGGCGTCCGGCTGTGGCGGGCGTATTCGATCACCAGCGCCCCGGACCGCCCCGACGGGCTGGTCACGGTCACGGTCACCGCGGTCGGCGGCGGCGCGGTCAGCGGTCACCTCATCGCGCGGGCCCGGCCCGGCATGCTGCTCGGCCTGGAGCGCCCCACCGGCGACTTCACGGTCCCGCGCGGCCACGGCGCGAAGGTCCTGTTCGTGACCGCCGGCAGCGGCCTCACCCCCGTGATGGGCATCCTGCGCTCGCACCCGCCCGGTGACCTCAGCGACGTCGTGCTGGTGCACTCCGCGAAGTCGCCCGAGGACGTCCTCTTCGGCGACGAGCTGCGGGCGCTGGCCGCCGGCGGCCGGATCACCCTCGTCGAGCGGCACACCGGCACCGACGGCCGCCTCTCCCCCGCCGACCTGGCGGTCCTCGTCCCGGACCTCGCCGAACGCGACGTCTGGGCCTGCGGCCCCAACGCGATGCTCGACGACCTCATGGCGCACCGGCCGGAGCAGACGCTCACCGTCGAACGCTTCCGGCCCGTGGTGATCGCGGCGGGTGACGGCGGCACGGTGACGTTCCTGCGGTCCGGCCGGACCGTCGAGGCGACCGGCGGCACGCCGCTGCTGGAGGCCGGCGAGTCCGCCGGGGTGCTCATGCCGTCGGGGTGCCGGATGGGCATCTGCTTCAGCTGCGTGCTGCCCCTGCGCGAGGGCGCCGTCCGCGACCTGCGCGACGGCCGGGTCACCACCGCCACCGAGGGCGACAACGTCCTGATCCAGACCTGTATCTCCGCCGCCGCCGGCGCCTGCCGCCTCGACGTCTGACCCGTTCGAAAGGACCTTCGTGACCACGCTGCAGCGCAAGGCCGTCAACCCGGTCGCCCACCTGACGGCCGAGGACATCGAGTCGATCGGGCGGGAGCTCGACGCCATCCGCGACGCGGTCATCAGCAGCCGGGGCGAGCGCGACGCCGCGTACATCCGGCGGGTCATCAAGGTCCAGCGCTGGCTGGAGCTGGGCAGCCGCGGCGTGCTGCTGTTCTCGATCCTGCCGCCGGCGTGGCTGGTCGGCACCGCCGGCCTGTCGGTGGCGAAGATCCTCGAGAACATGGAGATCGGCCACAACGTCATGCACGGCCAGTGGGACTGGATGCGCGACCCGAAGATCCACTCGACGACGTGGGAGTGGGACAACGCGTCGCCGTCGGAGCAGTGGAAGCACTCGCACAACGAGCTGCACCACACATACACGAACGTGATCGGCCGCGACAACGACCTCGGGTACGGCATCATGCGCGTCGACGAGGGCCAGCGCTGGCACCCGGTCCACCTGGGTCAGCCGCTGTGGAACTTCGTCAACGCCTGCTTCTTCGAGTACGGGATCGCGGCCTACGACCTGGAGCTCGGCCGGAACCTGTCGACGAAGGAGCGCCGCAGCAGCCCGCGGTTCAAGGCGGGCGTCCGGCAGGTCCTGAAGAAGATCGGCCGCCAGGTCGCGAAGGACTACGTGCTGCACCCGCTGCTGTCGGGCCCGTCGTTCCTGCACACGATCGCGGCGAACGCGGTCGCGAACCTGGTCCGCAACCTGTGGACGCACTCGGTGATCATGTGCGGGCACTTCCCGAAGGGCGTGGAGACCTTCGAGAGGTCCTCCATCGAGGGTGAGACGCGCGGCGACTGGTACCTGCGGCAGATGCTCGGCTCGGCGAACATCTCCGGCGGCCGGCTGATGCACATCATGACCGGGAACCTGTCCTACCAGATCGAGCACCACCTGTTCCCGGACCTGCCGAGCAACCGCTACCAGGAGATCGCGCCGAAGATCCAGGACCTGTTCCAGCGGTACGGGCTGACGTACACCAGCGGCCCACTGCCGAAGCAGGTCGGCTCGGCGTGGGCGAAGGTGTTCCGGCTCGCGCTGCCGAACCGCCGGCCGATGCCGCCGCTGCGACCGGCCGCCGCTCAGGAGCGCGAGCCCGTCGGCGTCGGCTGAGAACCCTAGGCCGCCCGGCCCTTGCCCACCCGGCGCAGGTAGTGGTCGACGGCGGCCTTGTCGTAGCCGCGCCAGGCGGCGGACGGGAAGCTGACCGCGTTCGCCGCGGCGGCCGCCTCGGCCCGGCGCACCGGGTCGCCGGAGTCCAGCGCCTCCGTCGTGGATGCCACGAAGGCGTCGACGCGGGCCCGGTCATACCCGCCGAACCGATGCGGAAATTCACTCATGTTCCCAGTCTCCACCTCGTGGGGGCGAAGCGCCACGGTAGGGTGCCCCGATGACGCGGCGGTTCGAAGAGCTCGACTGGCAGCAGACCCCGATCGGCGAGGTCAGCCTGCGCCGGCGGCTCGACCCGACGCTCGACGTCGAGGTGCACGAGGTGAAGCTCGGCGACGAGTACCTCATGTCGAGCCTCTTCACGGTCGCCGAGATCGAGCTGGCGCGGCTGGGCCTCGCCCCGCTGTCCGACGGCCCGCTCGACGTGGTGGTCGGTGGGCTCGGTCTCGGGTACACCGCGCACGCCGTCCTGCAGGACCAGCGGGTCCGGTCCCTGGTCGTCGTCGACTACCTGGACGCCGTCATCGGCTGGCACCGCAAGGGCCTGCTGCCGCTGTCGGCGGAGCTGACCGGCGACCCCCGCTGCCGGCTCACCCACGGCGACTTCTTCGCGCTGACCGCCGACGCCGAGGGCTACGACGGCGGCCGGCGCTTCGACGCGATCCTGGTCGACATCGACCACTCCCCGCGGCACCTGCTGCACCCCGGCAACGGTGGCTTCTACACCGCCGCCGGGCTGCGCCGCCTCGCCGGGCACCTGCGGCCCGGCGGGGTGTTCGGCCTGTGGTCCAACGACCCGCCGGACGACGGGTTCACCGCCACCCTCGCCGAGGTGTTCGCCGAGGTGCGGGCCGAGGTCGTCGCCTTCGACAACCCGTTGCAGCGCCGCGAGTCGACGAACACCGTCTACGTCGCCCGGTCGTCACCGTAGGGTGCAGGCCGTGCCGTTGAGCGTGAACGCCGCCGGGTTGCTGTTGGCGCCGGTGTACCCGGCGAGGAAGCCGAAGTTCACCGACGCGCCGGCCGCCACGGTGCCGTTCCAGGCGGCGTTGGACGCGGCGACCGCGGACCCGGTCTGGGTCAGCGTCGTCCCCCACGACTGGTTGACCCGCTGGTTCCCCGCGAACGTCCAACGCAGCGTCCACCCGCTCACCGCCGTGGCGCCGGTGTTGGTGACCGTGACGTCACCGGTGAAACCGCCGCCCCAGTCATTCGTCGTGTAGCGCACCGCGCACCCCGTGCCGCCGCCGCTGGAGGAAGCCGACGTCGACGGCGATCTGGAGGCCGACGGCGACGTCGACGGTGATTTCGAGGCCGACGGCGACGCCGACGGTGACGCCGACGGTGACCTGGAAGCGGACGCCGAAGCGGACGGCGACTGCGACACCGGCGGGCCCTCCGTCTGGATCGTCACGTCGTCGAGGTAGAGGTCGCCCGTCGTGTCCGTCGTCTCCAGGTACACCGACAGCGCCGTCGCACCCGGCAGGAACAGGTAGTCGCCGGACAGCCGTGTCCACGTGGTGCTGATCGCGGTGTTGGCGCTGACGTTCTCGTAGCGGGTCGCGGTGCCGTTCTGCCGTTGCATGCTCAGCCGGGCCGTCCCGGTGCCGGACGCGGTCCGCGCCCACGCGGTTACCGTGTACAGCTTCCCGGGGCTGAGGATGTCCAGGACCGGGCGGGTGGGGCCCTGCCACGTCGCGGTCCGGCCCGACGACAGGACGCTGCCGGTGCCGCCGTGCGCGGCCGCGGTGCTGTGCGCCGTCGTCTCGCCGCCGCGGGACCCCCAGCCGGTCAGGCCCGTCTCGAACGGGTAGGACGCGACCGTCACCAGGCTCGGCGTCGCCGGCGGCTCCGGCACGGTCGGGGTGCCGCCGAGCGCCTCGACGACCGCCGAGTACGCCGGCCTGGCCCGCCACTGCTCGTCGAACAGCAGCGCCGCGCCGTAGCCGGGGAAGAACGCCGGGATCCACGAGTCGGCCTCGCCGACGCCCCACGTCGTCACGCCCGTGCAGCCGGTGACGGCGGCGCACGCGCCGACGACCGCCCGGTAGTCGGCGGCCTGCTGCGCGAGCTCGGCCGCGTCGGCGGGCAGCGGGATGCGCACGTCGAGCTCGGTGATCTCGACCGTCAGCCCGAGCGCGGTGAACCGTTCGATGTTCTGCCGCAGCGTCGACGGGACCTGCCCGACGATGAGGTGCGCCTGCAGGCCGACCCCGTCGATCGGGACGCCGCGGGCCTTGAGCCGCTGCACCAGGTTGTACAGGCCGGTGCTCTTGGCGTTGACGCCCTCGACGTTGTAGTCGTTGAGGAACAGCTTCGCGGCGGGGTCGGCGGCGCGGGCGGCGGTGAACGCGTCGGCGATGTAGTCCTCGCCGAGCCGCGTGAACCATACGGAGGAGCGCAGCGTGCCGTCCTCGTTGAACGGCTCGTTCACGACGTCCCACTGGCCTGCTCTGCCTTTGAAGTGCCCGGCGACCGCGGTCACGTGGTCGAGCAGCACCTGGCGTTGTTCCGCGGCGGGACGGTCGGCGCTGACCCAGGCGGGCAGCTGGCTGTGCCACACGAGCGTGTGCCCGCGCAGCCGTTTGCCGGTGGCGCTCGCATAGTCGGCGATCGCGTCGGCGGCGGCGGCGGCGAAGTCGAACTGCCCCTGCGCCGGCTCGGTGGCGTCCCACTTGCCCTCGTTGCCCATCGTCACCGACGTGAACTGGGTGTCGGCGACCTGCCGCCACTGCCCGGACGCCAGGGTCTTCACCCCGGCGGCGGTCCCGATGTGGAACCCGCGGGCGGTGGCGACCTGCGCCAGGGTCTGCCCGGTCGCGGCGAGGGCGGGCAGCACGCTCACCCCACCGGCCACCAGCGCGACCGCGGCGGCCGCGGCGATGCCTGCTTGCGGTCTCTTCATGGCTGTCGTCCCCCTGTCGCACCGTCGCCCGTCGATCCGGCGGCGCCCACGACAGCACGCGACCGTGTCCCGGGACAACCGCGCCACCCCACCCCCGCAGGTCACGGCCGGTGCCGCCGGTGAAAGATGCACGGGTGAGCTGTTACCCGCACCACGCGGATGCGCTGTGCCTGGGGTTCAACGACGTCGAGAGCGGCTATGACGAGCCGGAGCCGGCCTGACCGTGCAGCTCGGCGAGGGTCGGCGGGTCGGCGCCGCGGCGGGAGCAGGTGATCCCCGCCGCCCGGGACGCGAACGTCAGCATGGCGGTGAGGGTCGCGGGGCTGACCGACGCCAGCCGGTCCCGGTTCGCGGCGCCGAGCAGGCCCTCGGCGGCGCAGGCGTGCAGCAGCCCCGCCGTGAACGTGTCCCCGGCACCCACCGTGTCCACGACCGCGGTCCGGGGTGCCGCGACCGCGACCGCGACGTCGCCGGTCGCCGCCCAGGCGCCGGCCGCGCCGAGGGTGACCACGACGAGCCGGGCGCCGTGGGCGAGCCAGGCGCGGCCGGTGTCCACATAGGACTGTGACGGGTACAGCCAGGCGAGGTCCTCCTGGCTGACCTTCACGATGTCGCTGAGCGCGACGAGGTCCTCGACCCGCCGGGCCGCCGTCGCCCTCCCGCCCATCAGCGACGGCCGGCAGTTGGGGTCGTAGCTGACCGTCGCGGTCGCGCGGGCATTCCGGACCAGGGCGGCGACGTCGGCGGCGCCAGGGTCCAGGAACGCGGCGATCGACCCGGTGTGCAGACAGTCGCCCTCCACTGTGGACGGAGCCGGGGAGAAGCGCCGCCAGGTGACGTCGAACGAGTAGTCCGCCTGACCGTCGGCGGCGGGCGTGGTCCGCGCGACGCTCGTCGGGGTCGCCGCGTGCAGGGTGCCGGGCGTGAGTCGTACACCATTGGCGGCCAGGTGATCGAGGATCAACCGGCCGTGCGGGTCGGCGCCGACCTGGGTCAGCAGCCCGGTGGCATCGCCGAGGCGGGCCAGGGCGACGGCGACGTTGGCGGGGCTGCCGCCGGGATGCGCCAGGGTCGTGCCTGGTGGACCCTCGATCAGGTCCACCAGGGCTTCACCGACGACAGTGATCACTGGCCCGGGGTCTCGGCCAGGGTGGTGGCGCCGGTCATGACGGCGACCGCCTCCGACATCGTGTGCGAGCGCGGCGTGATGATGCCCGCGCACCGGCCGAGGCGCTGGATGTGGACGCGGTCGGCGACCTCGAACACGTGCGGCATGTTGTGGCTGATCAGGATGACCGGCAGGCCGCGGGAGCGGACCTCGCCGATCATCTTGAGCACCTGGTTGGACTCGCGGACGCCGAGCGCGGCGGTCGGCTCGTCCAGGACGATGACCTTGCTGCCGAAGGCGGCGGCGCGGGCGACCGCGACCGCCTGGCGCTGCCCGCCGGACAGGGTCTCGACCGGCTGGGCCATGTTCTGCAGGGTGCCGATGCCGAGGTCGGCGAGGGCCTGCCCGGCGTCGCGGCGCATGCCCTTCTTGTCCAGCATCCGCAGGACCGTGCCGAGCGGTCCGGGCCGCCGACGCTCCCGGCCCAGGTACAGGTTGCCGGCGATGTCCAGCGCCGGGGCGACCGCGAGGGTCTGGTAGACGGTCTCGATGCCGGCGTCGCGGGCGTCCTGCGGGCGCCGGAACTGCACCGGCCGCCCGTCGAGCTCCAACGTCCCGGCGTCGGGGACGAGCGCGCCGGTGAGGCACTTGATGAGCGTGGACTTGCCGGCGCCGTTGTCGCCGATGACGGCGAGGACCTCGCCGGGGAACAGGTCGATGTCGACGCCGTCGAGGCCGACGACCCGGCCGAACGTCTTCACCAGGCCACGGGCGGAGAGGACCGGGGTGCTCATGCGCGCACCCTCCGGATCCACTGGTCGACGGCCACCGCCACGAGGACGAGCAGGCCGACGGCGAGGACGCGGTACTGGTCGTCGACCCCGGCCAGGGACAGGCCGCTGCGGAAGAAGCCGACGATGAGCGCACCGAGCAGCGTGCCGAGGACGGCGCCGCGGCCGCCGAAGAGGCTGGTGCCGCCGATGACGACGGCGGTGATGCTCTCCAGGTTGGCGTCGGTGATCGCGTTGGGGCTGGCGGCGCCGGCCCGGCCGATGAGGATCCAGGCGGTGAGGCCGTAGATGGCGCCGGCGATGACGTACACGCTGAGCAGCACCCTGTCCACGCGGATGCCGGCGAGCCGGGCGGCCTCCTTGTCGTCCCCGACGGCGTAGACGTGCCGGCCCCAGGCGGTGTTGGCGAGGGCGAAGCCGACCACGACGTACAGGACGGCGACGAGCACGACCCCGGCGGTGATCCGGAAGCGGCCGATCGCGAACGTCTCCCCCGTCCAGTTGAGCAGCGCCGGCAGGTCGGCCGACTGGACGCTCTGGCCTTTCGAGTACAGCAGGCCGATCGCGGTGAACACGCTCAGCGTGCCGAGGGTGACGATGAACGGCGGCAGCCCGATGCGGGTGACGAGGGTGCCGTTGAGCGTGCCGGCGGCGACCCCGACCGCGATGCCGACGAGCACGGCGAGGACGCCGGGGATGCCGTTGCCCTCGGCGAGTTTCGCCGACAGCATCATCGCGAGGATCGTGACCGCGCCGACGGACAGGTCGATGCCGGCGGTGAGGATGATCAGCGTCTGCCCGACCGCGAGCGCCCCGATGACGGCGACCTGCTGCAGCACCAGCGACAGCGAGTTCGGCTGGGCGAAGCGCGGGTTGATGAGCGAGAACACCGCGAAGGAGACGACGAGCACCAGGAACGGGCTGATCGCCGGGTACGAGTGCAGGACGTGCTGGACGCGCTGCACCGGCGAGCGTCTGCGGAGCGCGAACTGTTCGGCCGCGGTGGCCGCCGTCATGACTTGCCCCAGCACCGCTTGGCGCCCTCGGTGCTGTCGATGCTCTCCGTGCCGGCGGCCGGTTTGTCGGTCACCAGGGCGACGCCGGTGTCGAAGAAGTCGAGACCGCCGGTGACCTTCGGCTTCTCGCCGCCGGTCGCGATCTGCTTGATGGCCTTCACGCCGAGCTCGGCCATCTTCGTCGGGTACTGCTGCGACGTGGCGTTGATGAGCCCGTCCTTGACCTGCTTGACGCCGTCGCACCCGCCGTCGACGGAGACGACGAGGACGTCCTTGGCGCCGGCGGCCTGCAGCGCCTTCTGCGCGCCGACGGCGGCCGGCTCGTTGATCGTGTAGACCACGTTGACCGCCGGGTTCTTCGTGAGGCAGCGTTCCATGGCGGTCCGGCCGCCGTCCTCGGCGCCGTTGGTCGGCTCGTTGCACACGATGCTGTACGTGCCGCCGCCCGCGTAGCTGCCGGTCTTCGCCTCGTCGCCGTTGCGCTTCCTGTCCTTGGCGTCGATGCCCATGCCGGTGAGGAAGCCCTGGTCGCGGTTGTAGTCCACCGACACGATCTTGTCGTTGAACAGGTCGAGCATGGCGATCGTGGCGGGCTTGCCGGCCAGCGATGTCGCGGTCCACTTGCCGATGAGCTCGCCGGCCTTGAAGTTGTCGGTCGCGAACGTGA
Source organism: Dactylosporangium sp. NPDC005555 (assembly GCF_040605635.1). Lineage (NCBI taxonomy): Bacteria > Bacillati > Actinomycetota > Actinomycetes > Micromonosporales > Micromonosporaceae > Dactylosporangium > Dactylosporangium sp. NPDC005555. Next base: position 75,843 of record NZ_JBEXDG010000032.1, on the reverse strand, counting down.
TGTCGACGGTGTTCGCCGGGTCCGGCGGCGTGTCGAGGGCGATGACGTAGAGCCCGGCGTCGCGGGCCTTCTTGATCGCCGGGTTGACGCCCGGCCCGTTCGGCGTGATGAGGATGCCCTTGTCGCCGCGGGCGATGGCGTCCTCGATCGCCTGCACCTGCCCGGCCTCGTCGCCGTCGGCCTTCCCGGCGGCGATGGTCAGCTTCACGCCCTCAGCCGCGGCCGCCTGCTTCGCGCCGTCCTGCATGGTGACGAAGAACGGGTTCGTCGAGTTCTTGGTGATCAGCGAGACCGACACCTGGTCGCTGCCGCTGTCGTCGCCGCACGCCGCGGTGAGCCCGCCGGCGACCACCGCGACGGCGAGCAACCCCGCGGCCCGCAGACGGTTGCGTTGCATCATGTCAGCTCCTCAGCCCAGTCTTTGACAACGATGTCAAGGAGTGTCGACCCGGCTCATCATGATTGTCAATATGGCATCCTTGATGCTCTTGGACTGCTTGCTCCTCGACTTGACATCGTTGTCAAACAGGCCTGCGTCGGGGAGGATGGGCGGGCTGGCGATAATAGGGGAGCCGATCTTCGCGAGGGAGTGCCGTGACCAGTGCTGCCAGTGCTGCCAGCGCCGCCCGGGCCCGCCCGACCCTGCGCGACGTGGCGCAGCTCGCGGGGGTCAGCCCGAAGACCGTCTCCCGGGTCGTCAACGGCGAGCCCGGCGTCAGCCCCTCCAAGGCCGACGCCGTCGAGCGGGCGATCCGGCAGCTGGAGTACCGGCCCAACATCACCGCCAGCAGCCTGCGCCGCGCGGGCGGCCGCACCGCCGCCATCGCCGCCGTGCTCGAGGACGTCTCCAACCCGTTCTCCTCGGCGCTGTACCGCGCCCTGGAGGACGTCGCCCACGCCCGCGACGTGATGGTCTTCGCCGGCAGCGTCGAGGAGGATCCCGGTCGCGAGCGCGCCCTCGTCCGCGCCTTCGCGATGCGCCAGGCCGACGCGATGCTGATCGTCCCGGCCAGCGACAACCAGGCGTACCTGACCCGCGAGGTCGCCCCCGGCACCCCGCTCGTCTTCGTCGACCGCCCACCCGTCGGCCTGCACGCCGACGCCGTCCTCGTCGACAACGAGTCAGGCGCCGCCGACGCGGTCCGCCACCTCCTCGCCCACGGCCACCGCGACATCGCCTTCCTGGGGGACCTGCGCACGATCGCCACCGCCAGGCACCGCTTCCAGGGCTACAAGGACGCCCTCAGCGACCACGGCATCCGCCCCTCGCACATCGCCCACGACCTGCACACGACCTCGGCCGCCGAGGCCGCCTTCGGCCGTCTCCTGGACACCCCTTCCCCACCGACCGCCTGCTTCAGCGCGCAGAACCTCATCACCATCGGCGCGATCCGCGCCCTGCGCGCCCGCGGCCTGCAGCAGCGGGTCGCGGTCGTCGGCTTCGACGACTTCCCCCTCGCCGACCTCCTCGAACCCGCCGTGACGGTCGTGTCCCAGGACCCCTACCGGATGGGCCGCGTCGCCGCGGACCTCCTGTTCCGCCGCCTGGACGGCGAGGACTGGGAGCCCACGACCCACCTGGTCGAGACCCGCCTCGTCCCCCGCGGCTCCGGCGAACTCCCCGCCCCACCCTGACGCCGGCTGGAAGTGCCGTGGGTGGGCAGGCACTTGCTGGCGGCGTGCCGACATGGACCGCTCAGCCCGCAATGGGGTTGGCGGCTGGGAATACGAACGGTCCCGGACAGGTGCACCCGTCCGGGACCGATCAGGCAGGTGAAGCGGTCAGCGACCGCCGCCCATGCCGCCGAACGGGTTGTTGCCCTGCATGCCGCCCTGGCCGAGGCCGAAGCGGCCGGCCATGCTGGTGCCGGCGAGGGCGTCGTACGGGGGCAGCAGCTCGGCCGGCTGGACGACGACGAAGCCCTCACCGGTGAACTGCATCTGCCAGCTCTCGCCGGTGTTGCCGCGAGGGCGCCACACCGAGGAGGACGTGACCGCCGCCTGCATGCTGACCTGCAGGCTCGAGGACCAGGCGATGACCGCGTCCGCGTCGGCGAAGTAGTAGTTGTTGGGGGTGACCCGCATGACCAGCGGCGCGCCGGTGGTGGTGACGGCGACCTTGCCCCGGCCGCCGATGTCGATGTTGTAGCTGCCGGCGCCGGCGATCTGGACCTGCGAGTCGATGCGCACGATGTCCCAGCGCAGCTGGGTCTCGAAGGCGAGGATGTTGTTGCCGTCGACGGTGAGGCCGTCGCCGGCGAGGTCCAGAATGTGGATGTCCTGGGCCTGGTTGGCCAGGAACACGGTGCCGCTGCCGTGGACCTTCATCAGGTTCAGGCTCTCACCTGTGAAGTGCCGGGCGACGTGCGAGCCCCAGCCCTGGTACTGCGAGTCGAAGTTCACGCCGCCCTGGTAGGCGACCATCGCACCCTTGCGGGCGAAGAACTCGCGCATGCCGGTGGCCTGCCCGAGGGTGGCCTTCAGCATCTTGCCGTTCTGCAGGACGAACCGCTCGGTGCTCTGGACTTCCTGGTTGGCCAGCAGTGAGCTCTGGTACATGTCGGTCTCCTCAACCCCGGGCCGAGAAAGCGGGGCGCGCGTCCTCGCTCGGCTGGACCATCACGAAACCCTGCCCGGAGAAGCCGAGCTGGAACGACTCGCCGGAGCCGCGGCCGATGAGGCTGCCGAAGCGGGCGGTGCGCTTGGGGCTGATGCTCAGCCCGTCGGTGAAGCCGACCAGCGCGTCGGTGTCCACATAGGTCGGTGCCTCGCGGGTGTCGAGGACCACGGGCGTGCCCTTGCTGGTCAGCGCGACCCAGCCGTTGCCGCGGATGACCACGTTGAACATGCCCATGCCGGACAGCATGCTGACGCCCTTGACCCGCTCGATGCTCCACTGGAGGGTGGCGTCGAAGGCGAGGATGTTCTTGCCGTTGACGGACAGGCCCTCGCCGGCGAGCTGCACGACGACGACCTCCTTGCCGTAGTCGGCGAGGTAGAGCTCGCCCTGACCGGTGGCGGTCATCAGCGGCACGCCCTCGCCGGTGGCCCAGGACCGGGCCATCGCGCCGAGCTGCGGCGGGTTGGGGTTGAAGTCGATGAGCCCCTCGTAGGCGATCATCGAGCCGGTCCGGGCCATCAGGTCCTGGCCCTGCGCCATCATGACCTTGGCGATCTTGCTGCCGTGAAGGCTCATGCGGTCCCGGACCTGCGTCTGGCCATAGTGTTGGAGCAGTGGACTCTGCACAGCGTCCCCTTTCAGACCTCGTAGGGCTGGACCACGACGAAGTGGCCCTGCATTCCCATGAACTGGAGCGCGACGGACTCGCCGCTTTCGCCGGCGTAGATCTGCCGGGACACCCGGACCTGCGTCGACACCGCGACCCGCATGCCGGCGGTCCAGGCGACGACGGCGTTCATGTCGCCGAACGTCGGGCCCTGGCACATCAGGGTGACCGGGGTGCCCTTGGTCATGACGACGACGGTGCCCTGACCGCGGACCTCCAGGTGGAAGAAGCCGCCGCCGGGGATGCCGGGGCTCTCGATCCGCTTGACCTCGGTCTGCAGGCTCGCGTCGAAGGCGAGCACGTTGTTGGCGTTGATGCACAGCGCCTGGCCCTGCAGCTCGACGATGTGCAGGTCGCTGGCGTTCTCGGCGAGGAACACCTCGCCCTGGCCCTTGAGCGTCATGAGCTTGAGGCCCTGGCCGGTCATCGCGCCCTCGAACATCGCCTTCAGGCCGCCGGAGCCCTTGTATTCGAACTCGACGTTGCCCTGGTAGGCGACCATCGAGCCGCGCCGCGCGTGGGCGTCCGGGCCGAGGGTGACCTTGACGAGCTTGCTGTTCTGCTTCGACCAGCGGCCGGTGGCCGGCGCTTCCTTGTACTTCTGCAGGCTGTGCATGACGCCCGGCTGGACGCGCTCGGCCTGCGACGGCAGCAGGTCACCCTGCGGCGGGAAACCCTGCTGCGGCGGGAAGCCGGGCTGACCCTGCGGCGGTTGACCGGGCTGCTGCTGGGGCGGATACCCCGGCTGGCCCTGCGGCGGGTAGCCGGGCTGCTGGGGCGGATACCCCGGCTGGCCCTGCGGCGCGAACCCGGGCTGCTGCTGCTGCTGGTAGCCGGGCTGGCCCTGCGGGGCGAAACCGGGCTGCTGCTGCGGGGGCGCGAACTGCTGCGGCGGCGGCGCGAACTGCTGCGTGGGCGCGGGCGGCGGCGCGAACTGCTGCGTGGGCGCGGGCGGCGGCGGCGCGAAGCCCTGCTGCTGCGGCGGCGGCCCACCGGGCGGCGGCGCGAACCCGGGCGCGGGACCGGCGGGCGCCGGAGCCGGGTCGTCGTCGACGTTGCCACCGTACGAGCGGATCAGGTCGGCCAGCCCGCCGGCGAAACCCTGCCCGACGGCGGCGGCACGCCAGACGCCCTTGCGGTACAGGTCGCCGATGATGATCGCCCGCTCGGTGCCGAAGTCGGCGCCGGTGAAGCTGTACCGCATGACCTCCTGGCCGCCGGCGACGATGCGCAGGTAGCCGGACTGCAGCTGGCTCGCGGTGCCCGAGGTCTCGATCGCGGCGCAGAACGACAGCTTCGCGACCTTCTCCGGCACGGCGCTGAGCGTCGCGCGGAACGAGTCCGTGTCACCGGACTGCGGACCCAGCTTCTGGATCGAGCCCTCGGGCGACTTCGGCTGGTTGAAGAAGATGAAGTAGTTGTCGTCCACGAGCTTGTCGTCGGCGTCCAGGCCGAAGCACGAGATGTCCCACGTGATCCCGGGAGCGTTCAACTGGATGCCTACATACAGATCATCTCCCGTGGTGAAGTTCGAAATCGGGCTCTTCTGCCCCCGAGTGAATGACTGAGACACGTGATCTCCTCGGCTACAACGACAGCGCGTCTGCGATCAACTTATAGCGGCACCGTTCAAGTGGCGCCTGACAGTAACGGGTCATCGCCCGTCCGCCTGACGGGCCAGGCGGGCGAGGATCTCGTCGACGGCGGTGCTGCCCGTGGTGGCGTCCGGCGTGAACGTCCAGGTCAGCCCCACCCACGGGTCGCCCATGTGGTCCCCGGACAGGACGGGCAGGCGCGCCATCGAGCGCCACACCGCCCCGACCATCGGACCGAGCGTCGAGGAGTCCTGCGGGTCGGCGACCATCAGGATGTGCACGCCGGCCTCGGGCCCCTCGCTGAGCAGGTACTGCAGGCGCGCGAAGGTGGCCTCGTCGAACCCGTACGGGAAGTCGTGCAGCACCAGCAGCCGCCGCCCCCCGTCGATGTGCTCGTGCGAAGGGTCCGTCGCGCCGGCCCGCATCGCCATCTGCACCAGGTCGACCCGCTCGACGAGGTGCTCCAGCATGTCGCTGAGCGCCTGCGGGGTCGCCGCGACCGGCACCGCGCCGGACCCGCCCCCCTGGGCGCCGCCGAGGTCGAACGCGCGGGCCGCGGCGCCGGCCCCGGCGAGGTCGGCGACGGAGACGCTGAGCTGGCCGGGCGGGTGCGCGGCGAGGAGCCGGACCACGACCGAGCGGGCCATCGCCACGGCGGTGTTGCGGTCGGCGCCGGTCGAGTCGATCCACAGCGCCCGCATCAGCGGCAGCCGGAACAGCAGCGGGATCCGCAGCTCCGGCGACTCCGGGACGTGCACGTCGCCGACGCGGATGCCGACGGTCAGCGTCTCCGGCAGGCGCCAGTCGCGCCACCGCGGGCTGTCCCAGGCGGCCATCGGCGCCGGCAGCGACGCCGAGAGCCCCTTGAGCTCGGTGACGAGCTGGTCGACGTCGCGGCGGCGGTCGGCCTCCGCGCGGCGGACGAGCTCGTCGTGGCGGCGGTCGGCCTCGGCGCGGGCCGCTGCCGTCTGCGGCGAGTTGCGCAGCCGCGGGTCGTTGAGCAGCTCACCGACCTCGCTGTCGCGCCGCTGCTCGGCGTAGCCGACGGCGGAGCGCAGCGCCGACGTGGACCGTGCCGCGTCCTGGAAGATCGACCACACCTGCTGGTAGAGCCGCTCCTCCAGGGGGCCGCCGACCTCCGGCAGCGGCTGCTGCTGCTGCGGCTGCTGCGACGCGGCCGGTGCCCCGCCGGTGCCGGGGAAGTGCGGCGAGGACGTGACGGTCCCGGACGTGCCGGGGAAGTGCGGCGACGACGTGACCGGGGCCGCCACCGGCTCCTCCTGCTCGACGTCCACGCCGTGCGCGGCGATCAGCTGGGCCAGGCCGCCGGAGTACCCCTGGCCGATGGCGCGGACCTTCCAGGCGCCGGCGCGGCGGTACAGCTCCCAGGCGATGACGGCCCGTTCCTCGCTGAGGCCCTGCATGGTGAACGTCCCCAGCTCCGTGCCGGTCGCCTCGACGAGCCGGGCGACCGGCGCGGCGCCGGACCCGAACGTCATGGTGCGGTCGTCGGGGCTGATCACCGCGATGACCCGGGCGACGTCGGCGGGGATCGCAGACAGGTCGATCTCGACCCGTTGCGCCCCGCCGGCGCCGCCGGTCAGCCACGTCACCCCCGGCGCCGCCGGCTGGTTGTAGAAGACGAGGTCACCGTCGGACCGGACGCGTCCCGTCTCCGTGAGCAGCAACGCCGACAGGTCGACCGCGATCCCGGCGTCGACCATGATCCTGAGCGCGGCTGCCGTCAGGGGTGCGTTCTGCCCCTTGACGAAGACCTGCGTCATTGTTCCCCTCCTGATGCCGACGGACCCTGACTTCGGTGACTGCTGCGGCTACAGGAAGCGGCCCAGCGCCGGGATCATCTCCAGCGGCTGCTTGGCGTTCTGGGGCTCGCCGATCGCCGTCATCTTCCAGCCGTTGCCGTCCCGGTGCAGCTTGGCCATGACCATGCCCGTGCTCGGCGTGCCGCCGGAGAGCGTATAGCGGGTCAGCTCGGCCCGGGTCGTCTCGTCCACCAGCCGACAGAACGCCGCCTCGATCTGCGCGAACGTGTGCCCCTCGTAGGAGGTGACCACGAACATGATCGTGGTGACGTGCGCCGGGACGCGGTTGAGGTCCACGACGATCGACTCGTCGTCGCCGTCGCCCGCGCCGGTGCGGTTGTCACCGGCGTGCTGGACGGAGCCGTCCTTGCTGCGCAGCTGGTTGAAGAACGCGATGTCGACCGGCTGCTTGTCGGCGAACAGGATCGCCGAGGCGTCCAGGTCGACCTCGGTCTCCCGGTTGCCGAACAGGCCGCGCTTCTTGATCGGGTCCCAGCCGAGGCCCATCCGGACCAGGCTGAGCGACGAGCCGTCCTGCTTGCGCAGCGACACCCGCTGGCCCTTGCTGAGGTTGACGGGCCCGCCGGGGCCGCCGACGGGGGCGTCCTGCGCGGGGGCGGCCGGCGCCGGCGGGACCGGCGGCATCTGCTGGGTCGGCTGCCCGTAGGCCGGGGCGGCCGGCGGCTGCTGACCGTAGGCCGGCGCGGCCGGCGGCTGACCATAAGCGGGCGGCTGCTGACCGTAGCCGGGCGCGGCCGGGGGCTGCTGGCCGAACGGCGGGGTGTTCTGCCCGTACGCCGGGGTCTCCTGCGGAGGCGCGACGTGCGACGGCGCGGTCTGCGCCGGCATCGTGTAGACCGGCGCGGCCGGCGGCTGCGGCGGCGCGGGCGGCTGCGCGACGGGCGGCGCGGGCGGCTGCGCGACCGGCGGCGGCGGCGCGACCGGCGGGGCGGAGGCGACCGGCGGGGCCGATTGCGGGGCCGGCGAGTCGTCGACGGACACGCCGTGGTCGCGGACCAGGTCGGCGAGGCCACCGGCGTAGCCCTGGCCGACGGCCCGGACCTTCCAGTCGGCGCCGCGGCGGTAGATCTCCAGCGCGATCACCATGCTCTCGGTGTCCAGGCCGGCGACCACGTACTGGATGAGTTCGGCGCCGGCCTGGTCGTAGACCTTCGCGACGGGCGGGGCGAACTGCCCGAACCGCTGACCGGTGCCGTCGACGCTGACCACGACGCGGACCTTGTCGACGTCGGCCGGGATCGCGCCGGTGGAGACGGATGCCTGCCACTTGCCGCCGCCGGTGTCGCGCACGGTGACGCCGGGGCCGTCCGGCTGGTTGTAGAAGACGAAGTCGGCGTCGGTCCGCACCTTGCCGGCCGTCGTCACCAGCAGCGCGGACAGGTCGGTGGCGACGCCGACCTCCACCACGACGCGCACGTCGTTGGCGGTCAGCGCGGTGTTCTGGCCCTTCACCAGCACGGTGGCCATGCTTTGTTCTCCTCTTGTCAGATGTCCGTCAAGGCCGACCGTCACCGGTCTGGGCCACGTACCAGTCGAGAATCTCGTCACCGGCCGCCGCACCCGCGGAAGCCGTGGTCAGGCAGTGCGGCGACGTGAAGCCGGTGAGGTGGAGCTCCCCGTGCGCCGGTCGGATCGCCGCGTGCGCCGCCCGGAGCATGTCGGCGTCCAGCAGGGAGTCCCCGCCGGCGACGACCCGGTCCGCGCCCAGCCGCTCGGCGGCGTGCGCCACCGCGGCGGCCTTGTCCAGGCCGGTGGGCAGAAGATACAGCTTCCTGCCCTGCAGCGAGACCCGCCAGCCGTTGATCCGTCCCCATGCGGCGGCCTCGGCGGCGAAGTCCGTGAGCCACGGCTCGCGGACCCGCACGGTGAGGTAGATGAAGAAGTCCTCCACCGCGCGGACGGCGTCGAAGCCGCGCTGCTCGCGCCAGCGCCGCGCCTCCTGCCAGACGGTGTCGAAGGAGGCGCCGCCCTCGGCGAGCCGCTGCCGGACCTGCCGCTCCCAGCCCGCGTCGGACGAGCCGTCGACGAGGAGCCGGGCGCCGTTGCACACGACCGCGGCGGGCGGGCGCTGCCCGGGCAGCCGCAGCCGCTGGTACTGCTCGACGGAGCGGGTCGTGGCGGGCACGACGACGCGCGCGTCGGCCAGCCCGGTCCACTGCCGCACGACCTGGGTCGTCATGTAGGCGTAGATCCGGTCGCCGTCGACGTCGACGGGCACCAGGTCCTCGTCGGCGGGGCGGACGGGCCCGTGCGACATCGCCTTCTCGGAGAAGATGACGGTCCCGTCCAGGTCCGTGGCGACGACGGTGGTCACTGCGTGGCCCCCTTCGCGCCCTTGGGGCGGATCAGGCCGACACAGGCGTACGGCAGGTCGGCGACCTCGTCGACCGGGATGCCGGTGTCCTTCGCCAGCAGCAGGACGTGGCCGAGCTCGGCGCGCGCGTCCGGGCGGATCAGCACCCGCCACGGCGAGCGGCGCAGCAGCACCCGGGTCGTCTCGCCGACGCCGGGCTTGAGCAGGTTGACGTCGTCGAGACCGTACTCCTCGCTGAGCCGCAGCGCGATCTTCCAGCCGCTCCAGTCGGGGGTGCGGTCCGTGGCGGCGAGGGCGGGCCAGTCGGCGGCGACCCGGGCGGCGACCGCCGGGAAGCACGCCTCGATCGCGTCCAGGAACAGCCCCGACACGTCGCCGGGAGCGAGCTCCTGGTAGAACTTGGCGCCGTGGAACCGGCCGGGCCCGATGTACCGGTCGTTGAGCACGGTGCGCGACACCAGCCCCGACACCGTCGAGTTGAGACAGGCCGAGGGGATGAGGAAGTCGTCGCGGGTGCCGAAGACGCCGGTGCAACCGCCGGGGTCGGCGAGCACCGCGAGCTGCGGGTCGAAGGCGGGCCCGCCGGACTCCGCCAGGAGCGTGACGGCCTCGCGCAGCTCGCGGCAGATGGCGCCCTTGCCGGTCCAGCCGTCGACGAACATGACCTGCGCCGGGTCGTGGTGGCGGGCCAGGTATCGCATCGCCTCGAGGTCGATGCCGCGGCTGCGGACGATCGACACCGCGTAGTGCGGCAGCTGCACGCCGTGCGCGAACCGCGCCCAGCGGCGCATGAGGATGCCGACGGGCGTGCCGGCCCGGGCGAGCGAGACCAGCACCGCCGAGGACGAGCGGGCGGCGAGGACGAGCTCGGTGACGACGCCGACGGCGTGCGCGACCCGCTCCGCCGACGCGGCCAGGGCCTCGTGGAAGAGGTCGAGGTACTCCCCCGTCGGCTGGTACTCGATCGGCAGCGACTCGGCGTAGTGCCCGGCCTTCGCCTGCATCATCGCCTCGCGCTCCGCCGCCGGCGCCTCCAGGGCGACGTGCGACAGGTCGGTCAGCAGCCAGCTCACCTCGGACGCGGCGTAGGAGGAGAACTCCGGGCCGTGCAGCGGTGCTGGGGGTTGGACGTTCACCGGGTCCCTTCCTGCGGTTCCATTGCTTGGGCGACAGCCGGCCGGAGGTCCGGGACGACCACGACCGTGACACCTTGGCAGACTCCGCGCAGCGCCGCCACCAGGCCGCCGTCCTCCCACAGTGCGGGAGTGTCACCGGTCCGGTCGACGACGAGCACGATCCGGTCGAACCCACGGGTGTTGTAGGCGAAGCGGGGCTTGTCGGTGTCGGTGCCGTCGTGCGCGGCGAACGTGAGCCGGGTGCGGATGGCGTAGCCGGGCTCGTCGACCGGCAGGACCGGCGACCGGGTCGTCGAGGAGAAGCGGACCGGCCGGTGCCCGCCGGCGCTTCCGGCCAGGCCGCGGGCCAGCAGCAGCGGCGCGTACATGAGCTCCTCGCTGCCGAGGACCAGCACCGACGCGCCGCCGGGCAGGGTCGCCGACACCTGCTCGGCGAGCCGGTCGGCGGTCTCCAGCAGGCCGGTGCGGTGCGCGGCGGCGAACCCGTGCCGGCCCCCCTCGGGCAGCCCGGAGGGCCAGGTCGCGTCGATCCTGTGCACGGCGGCCGACCCGGTCGGCTGCGGCGGCCGCGGTACGTCCAGCGAGGCCACCAACGCGCTGCCCCGTTCCAGGGCGTCGGCCGGCACGACCGCCTCCCCGGCGGCGAGGGCGACGACGTCGACGCGGGTGCCGAGCTCCTCGCCGAGGGCGGCGAACCCGGACCGGTCCGCGGCGGTCCGCAGGTCCAGCAGCGCGGCGACGACGTACCGCTCGCGGGGCCGCACGGCGTGCAGCTCGCGGATCGTCGCCTGCGCGGTGCGGCCGGTGGTCAGCTCGTCGTCGACGAGGATCAGCGGGCCGTCGCGGTCGAGCCAGGCGGCGTCGGCGGGCAGGAGCAGGTGCTCGGTGGCGTGGCTGTGCGCCTCGTCGAAGCGGCCGAGCAGCGCGACCCCGGGCACGGCCCGGCGGGTCGAGTGCAGGTAGTCGGCGTCGGCGAAACCGTCGGCGACGACGTGGCCCAGCGACGTGGCCGTCTCCGCGTAGCCGACGACGAGAGGCGGGCCGCCCGGCAGCTTGACCTCGTCGAAGTCGTCGGTGTCCCAGCCCGCGTCCGGGTCGGTCCCCGCGCCGAGGACCGCGGCGGCCCGCAGGGCGAGGAGCCGGCCGGCGGCGTAGATCGTGCGCGGCTCGGCGGGGATGTGCTTGCCGAGCACCTGCGACACGACGAGGTGCGCGCGCCGCGGGTTGCGCCGCACGGCGAGCCCCGCGAGGTCCGCGACCCGCGGGCCGTCCGCGGCCGCGTCGGTGAGCCGGACCCCGAGCCGGTCCGTGACCCAGGTGCCCGACCAGATCGGACCGTGCCCGCTCAAGCGACGTGCTCCCTGCTGCTGCTGACGGAGGCGTCGAGGAAGTCCACGAAACCGAGGCCCTCGGCGGCCACCCCGAAGATGTCGGCGCGCACCAGCGTCCGCTCCGCCCACGACAGGTGCGGCTTGACCTCGTTCATCTTGTTCATGTACACGCTGCGCAGGACCCCGCCGCCGCCGTCGCCCGCGTAGTCGTCGCAGATCGCCCGGGCGTCGCAGTACTCCTCGTGGCTGACGACGCTGAGCGCGTGCACGGCCGCCGCGTGGCTGGGGTGGATGACCGTCTTGCCGACGATACCGTTGGCCTTGTCGAGCACGATCTCGCGGATCAGGCCGTCGAGGGCCTGGCGGACCAGCTTCGAGCGGAGCATCGGGTCGTGGTCCTCGAAGGGCGTGACCCGCAGCTGCGGCTTGAGCACGCGCTCGCCGCCGGAGAAGTACTCCCAGACCGGGCCCGTCACCTCATACCCCCTGCCGTCCCGGCGGGCCAGCACGTTGACGATGTCGGTCAGGATGCCGGCCACGACGTTGACGTCCCACGCGGTCAGCTCCGCCGTCCGGCGCAGGGCGTAGATGCTGCTCAGATCGGTCGCGCCGACCCTGACGGCCAGGACCCGGTCGCGGTTGCTCTCGAGCATGTCACGGACCGCGAGCAGCGTCGGCATCCGGGTCTCCGCGTACGCGATCTCCGGCGTCTCGAGCACCGGCATCGCGTACAGGGGCAGGCCGCTGCCGTCGGCGATCTCCCGGACCGCCTTCAGCCCGGCCTGGCCGGACTCGTCGGGCCGGAACTTCGGCAGCACGAACCCGCTGAGGATCCGCAGATCGTCGCCGAGGCGGTCGGCGAGGCGGTAGATCTGGTCGGGGTTGCGGACCCGGACGAAGACCAGCGGGCCACCGGCCTCCATGCGCGCGAGGCGGCGCAGCTGGCTCGCCAGGTTGAGCTCGGCCTCGTCGACCTCGCGGTCACGGATCGAGTCCTCCAGGCAGCCGACCATGCTCATCACGCCCTCGGCGTGGCAGCGGACGATGTCCTCGGCGAGGCGCGGGCGCACCGCCGGTGAGTAGAGGGTGGCGCCGAGTGCCATCGCGAGGGTCTCGGGCGGGCTGTCCTGGGTGAACGCGACCGGCCGCCGGTGAAACAGCGCGTCGGCGGACCCGGGCAGATAGGAGAAGTAGCGCACTCGGTGTCCTTTCTCTCTGACCCGGGCGGGGAAACATGTACGGTGGCGCGACCTGGACGAGGTGTGGCCCGGCGGAGGAACCCTAGGTCAGGTTTGTGAATTCGAGCGGCATGGACTTCCTGACCCCCGTGGCAGATATCGGACTGTGTGAACGTGTCATCGCTGCCGGTAGTCGAGGTGCGGGTACGGGACCGCGGGCCGTCCGTCCGTGTGGATGGGCGACCCGCGGCGATGGTGCAGCGACCCTGACGGGGTCAGACGTTGACGCCGAAGTCCCGGGCGATGCCGGCGAGGCCGGAGGCGTAGCCCTGACCGACGGCGCGGAACTTCCACTCGCCGCCGTTGCGGTACAGCTCGCCGAACACCATGGCGGTCTCGGTCGACGCGTCCTCCGACAGGTCGTAACGGGTGAGCTCGGCGCCCGTGGCCTGGTCCACGACCCGGATGTAGGCGTTGGACACCTGGCCGAAGGACTGGGCGCGCGCATCGGCGTCGTAGATCGAGACGAGGAAGGCGACCTTGCTCACGTCGGCGGCCATGCCGGCCAGGTTGACGTTGACCTGCTCGTCGTCGCCCTCGCCCTCACCGGTCGTGTTGTCACCGAGGTGCTGCACCGTGCCGTCCGGCGAGGCCAGGTTGTTGAAGAACACGAAGTGCTGGTCCGAGATCGACTTGCCGGACTCGCCGCAGATGATCGCGCTAGCGTCCAGGTCGAACTCGGCTCCGGTCGTGGTCCGGACATCCCAGCCGAGACCGACGGTGACGGCCGTCAGACCGGGCGCCTGCTTGGTGAGGCTGACGTTGCCACCCTTGCTGAGGCTGACTCCCACGAACTCCTCCAACTCGGTATGCGGGGTGCCCCCGCAGTTGCAATACGGACCGGACCGCGCCGGACCTTTCCAAAGGCCACCATGAACGCGCCGGCCATCGCGAAAAGCGTCGCAGATCAGCGGAGCCTTTGACGACCGGGAGCGAACGGTGGCACCGGAAATTCATGTGCGAGTGTAGAGGCCGGTCCCAAACAGCTGATCAACCTCCGCGCGTCGCCGCCCCCGACGGATCGGACACGGTCCGTGTCGTCGCAGGTCACGGCCGAGTTTACCGATCCACGGCGGCCCGGTGACCGCGCTTGGCGCAAGCCCGCGGACGTCGCGTGCGAATTCGCTGGGAACCGCCGGGCCGGCACGGGTCGGGCCGGACGGCCCGGACCGCTCTCAGGTCAGGCCGGGTCGGCGCCGCGGGCCTCGTCGTCCTGGGCGTCCGGCACCGGCTCGGACGCGCCGGAGCCCGGGCGCCAGCCGGCGGCGTTGAGGCGGCGCATGCGGGCGACCCGCTCGGTCAGGTCAGCGGTGATCTCGTCGGGGCTGGACCCCTCCTCCATCGCCGCCGACCGTGCGGTGCGCAGCTCCCGGTGCAACAGCTCGGCGATCCGGTCAGCCGGCGGGTCCGTGGGCGGAGTGGCCATGCCCCTATGCTCGCAGACCCGCGCCCGGAGCGCGCCCGGCCGCCGGTGACCGCCCGCCGGCCGCCGCGCCGGCCGTGCCCGGCAACGTGGTCCCGCCCATGACATCGACCTCCGCGCTCGCGCCCCGGGGCGTGGTTGCACGACCCGGAAGTCTTTGACGGACCGCAAGCACCACCCGCGGGGACATCCGATAAGAGATTGATGTCGGAAGATGGCGAGATCCTCCGCGACCATCGGTGAAACTGGCCATACATTGGCCACTGACATGCTTATTCATGGCCAGTCAGGACCGCCTTGGCGGGGTTCGGACCGCACCGGTCCCGCGCGGATGTCCGGACCCCGTCCGCCCGGGCGGGTCGTTCGTTCACGAGCGGCGGAACGCGAAGCGTCACCATCGACGTAGCTGATCGAGGGACGCCTCAGCCAAAAGGCCGATCCACTCCGGTCTGATCGACCTCCGATTCGACGGGAAGTGCCGTTCCCTTCCAAATATGCAATGCCAGACTGGCGGGTGCGTTCAACCAGGCGATTCGGCGCAGCATCCATGCTCGGTGTGCCCACGTCACGCAAGTCTCGGAAATTGGTGAAGGGGAATCGTCATGCCTCGACGCACTGCGACGGCGGCCGATGAAGTTCGCGGCCTGGCAAGGCTCGGGTCACTCGCGGCGACCGTCGCGGACGCCGACGAGCCGGAGCGGCTCCGGCTGACCGGTGGCACCTACTCCGTCGTCTACCCGGTCGTCTACACGGGCCTGACCCAGGGCCTGGAGCGCCGGCGCGGCCACCCGGCCTGCGCGGTCTCGGTGCGGCACCTCGCCGACGACTGCCTCGACCGCTTCCACGACGACGTCGAGGCGGTCGTCCACGACGTCATGCGCCGCGCGACGGCGCCCATCGACAACCTCGACGCCTGGATCTGCGGGCTCATCAACTCCGCGACCGTCGACGGGCACCGCCGCCGCCGCGGCGAGATCGGCGCCCTGCAGCGGCCCCGCGCCCCGAAGTGGCTGGTCAACGGCCTCGGCGGGGACCGCTGGCTGGTCCACCTCGCCGTGCAGATGCTCAACTGGGCCGGCAACCCGGCGACCGCCGGCTCCCAGGTGTGGCCCGTCGACAGCTGGACGGCGCTGCGCTGCCGGTTCACCGGCAACTGGGACCCCGCCGCCCAGGTCGACGTCCGCCACGACATCGAGACGGTGCTGCGGGTCATGCGGGCCAAGCGGGAATGGTACGAGCGGTACGTCGAGGGCCCCCTCGGCCACAAGCACGTGCCGGTGCCCCGCTTCACCCCGGAGAACGCCTCCGGCGACCACTTCGGGCCCGCGCTCAGCCTGATCGACGCCGGCGAGCGCGACGACCTGTACATGCGGGAGCTCGCGCACCTGGCGATGACCGCGATGCGGACCCGGCTGCAGGCCGGCGAGGACCCGCGCACCGTCGTCTCCGAAGTGATCAACGTCGCCTTCGGCGACGGCGCCGGGCCGGCCCCGGACGGCG
Source organism: Dactylosporangium sp. NPDC005555 (assembly GCF_040605635.1). Taxonomy (NCBI): domain Bacteria; kingdom Bacillati; phylum Actinomycetota; class Actinomycetes; order Micromonosporales; family Micromonosporaceae; genus Dactylosporangium; species Dactylosporangium sp. NPDC005555. Next base: position 60,175 of record NZ_JBEXDG010000032.1, on the reverse strand, counting down.
GCCCGCACCTCAGCTGCATCGCCGGTGAGCACGTCGGGCGGCTCCTGCGCGACCAGGACCGCATCTCCCGCATCGTCGTCGCCGTCCTCGCCATCGTCGACGACCTGTAGCCACACCCACCCCATCCGCAGCGCCCGGGGCGCTCTCTGACGGACCGGTCCGTCAGAGAGCGCCGAACCATGCCCGGGCCAGGATGGGAGCGACGGTATGCACGACGAGACGCGTCATGAGCGGACCGCGACCACCGGCACGCCCCGGATCGAGACCCGCATCCACGTCGCGAGCCGGGCGGACCGGACCGGGACGGCACCCGAGGTGCGTGCGTTCCCGCCGGGCGAGCCGCTGCCCGTCTCCTTCGGGCACGTCGCGGCCGACGGCTCCTACGCCACGACGGTCCGGCGGCACGCCGGCACCGGCAGCCACGTCGCCCACGGCATCGTCACCGGCGACCCCGCCGGCTACGGGTCGCTGCGCCCGGCGCAGCTGTTCGGCGCCCCGTTCTGGACCGGCGCGTCCGAGGGGTCCCCCGCCCGCGGGTCCCAGACGGCACCGACGGCACCGACGGCACCGACGACCAGGCTGACGCCGGCGCTGCTGCGCGAGCGCGTCCTGGCCCATCCGGGCGGCGCCGCGATGCTGCTGGCGCTGGTGTCGGCGATGGACCGGGCCGGCGAGCCGGGCGCCCCGCTGATCGCCGTCGTCGGGTCGGACATCGCCCGGACCGTCGAGTGGATCGCCGCGGGCACCCTGCTCCTGCCGCCCGGCAAGGCCCTCGCCCTCGGCTTCAAGGTCTTCGCGACCGCCCCCGCCACGGCCGGTGTGCCGGTCGTCGGCGTCCAGCCCGGCACCGCACTGCCGGACGGGACCGCCGTGTTCGACCTGGCGGCGGACGCGTTCACCGACACGGTGCCGACGCCGCACGCGCTGCGGTGGGTCGGGCCGTTCCTCGCCGAGGACCCGGGTGCCGTCGTCGGGGCGCTCGACGTCGCCGCGGCCTGTGGCCTGGAGCCGCCGGAGGCGGCCGCCGCGCTCGGGCTCGCCGCCGTCATGCGCCTGGAGCCCGACCAGCGGCACGCCGCGGCGGTCGCGGGCTGGCTGCGCACCGGGCCGCAGGACGTGCGCGAGTCGTACGCCGGCATCGTCGCCGACGTGTTCACCGCCTCGGTGCGGGGCTGGCCGCTGCCGGTCCTGGAAGCGCTCGACGCCGCGGGCTGCGACGGGCTCCTGCCGGGCAGGGCGGCCGCGGTGCGGCTGGCGCTCGTGCGTGGCGAGACCGACGCCGCCGCGCTGCGGGCCGAGGTCTCCGGCCGGGTGCCGCCCGCGCTGCCCGCCGGCGAGTGGACCACCCAGGACGCCTCGACGGCACGCCGGTTCGTCCTCGCCGCGCTGAACGCCGGGCCCGCGCCGACCGGGTCCGAGGCGCTGCTGCGGGTCGCGTCCCGCTTCGGGGTCGACGTGCGGCTGTCCGACCTCGCCGACCGGGGGCGGGAGCTCGTCGAGTTCTGGGCCGACCACCCGTACGCGGGCTTCGACGCGGACCGCTGGCCGTGCGGCGAACGGCTCGCGCAGGCGCTCGTCGACGAGCTGACCCGCCGGGTCAGGGCCGTCCCGGTCCGGCGGCACGGCATCGGCACCGGCTGGTGGCGGTGGCTCCTGCCGCGGATCGACGTCCTGGAGCCGGCGCTCGTCGAGGCCGTCCTCGCCGGGGCGGTCCTCGCCGGTGACGACCGCGCCGGGCTCGTCGAGCGGCACCTGACCGCGGCGTCCCACGACCCGGACCGCTTCATGTCGACGGCCGCCGCGCTGTGGGGCATGGCCGAGCCGACCGCCGACGAGCTGCGGCTGCTCAAGCGGCTCGCGCCGGAGGGCACGGTCCTGCCGCCGGCGGTCCTGGACGGGCTCGTCGGCAGGCTGACCGGCGACGACCCGCTGACCGCCGAGGACGTGGCGGCCGGGCACCTGCTCGTCGACGCCCGGCTCGTGCCCCGGCACCGGCGGCTGTTCCAGCTGCTCGCCGACGACCGGGTGCTGCGCACCGTCGTCCAGCGGCTGACGACGACGTCCGGGGCCGCCGGGGCCACCGTCGCGCTGCTGCACGAGCTGGAGGAGCTGCCGGCCCGCCTCGTCCAGTTGCACGCCGGCGGGGTCGCCGCGGCCCTCGCCCGCAGCGCGCCGCCGCGGGAGCTGCTCGCGGTCCTGCGCCGCCACCCCGGCGTCGTGGAGCACTACGTCGCGCTGCTCGGCGACCTGCTGCGCAAGCCCGGTGACGAGCGGCACGCGGTCGTCGCGTACCACCTGATGCACAACTCGGAGAGCCGCGGCCTCCGGCCGGTGCTGACGGCGCCGGTGCTGCGCTGGGCGACCCGCGCGTCGAGCCGCCAGCTGCACCGCGGCGGCGAGCTGATCGCCGCGTTCGGCCCGGCGTGGTCGGCGTCGTGGGAGGCGTACCTGGACCACGTCCGCTCCCAGCGGCGGATGAACCGGCTCATCCACCCGTTCGGCGGGCACTGACCGCGTCCAGGCCCAGGTGACCGTCGGGGCGTCGCCGCCGGGCCACCTGCGCCGCCGCGCTCCGCGGCCCTGGTGCGCCGCGTGGGCTGCAGGTCCCTCCGCGCGGTGACGGTCGCCGCCCGGTCGGCTCACAGCCGCCCGGCGGTCCACGGCCGCCCGGCGGTCCACGGCCGCCCGGCGGTCCACGGGCCGGGTGACGGTCCACGGGCCGGGTGACGGGCGGCGCGGTCGCCTGGTCTATTGCCGCCGGGTGGCGCGGCGACGGCGCAGGAGGACCGCGTTGCCAGCCGCGAGCAGGGCCAGGAGGGTCGCCGCGAGCCAGAACCCCGGTCCGGTGCCGACCATGTCCGCGGCTGCCTTCCCCTCCGGCAGGCGGCTCTGCGCGACGACGGCGCCGGCGAGGCGGTCGGTGACGATGAGCTGCCCGGCGGTGAGGACCAGGACCGCGAGACCGGCGAGGGCGGCCGTCACGGCCCGGCGGCGCCGGTCGTGGGCGAGCCCGGCGGTGACGGCGAGGATCGCGGCGAGCAGCAGCAGCGCGGCGATGTGCGGCGGCTGCGGATCGAGCCGGTCGGGGTGCCGTGGGTCGGGCGGGCGCCGCTGGTCGGCGGGGCTGACCGCCGGGGAGCCGCCGGACGCGAGGTCGAACCCGGTGTACTGGGTCGTCCCGCCGCGCTGCGCACGCCCGTAGCCGTCGAGCGGCTCGCACGAGACGGTCGCGAACGGCAGCGCGAAGCAGAGCAGGATCAGCAGGACCGTCGCCGGGCTGCGCCACCTGCGCCGCAGCGGCGTCACCGCGGCCCGCGCGGGTGCGACCGGGGCGGCGGGCGGGGCCGGCGGCGCGACGGGCGGCGCCGTCGCGTGCAGGGCGCCTTCGGCCACGACGGTCTCCGGCCGCTCGACGACCACGGGCGCCACGCCGAGCCGGGCGTGCAGGATCCGGGCCAGCAGCGGCAACCGGCTGCCGCCCCCCACGAGGAACACCGCTGCGAGGTCCGGCCCTGCGAGGTCCGCGGCGAGGTCGGCGACGGGGGCGAGGAGCGGGGCGGCGGCCGACTCCAGCTCCTCGCGGGTCAGGTGCGGATCCGACGGGCAGCCGGGCACGTGGACGGGCGCCACGGTGAGCCGGGACAGGCTCTCCTTCGCGGCCCTGACCTCCTGCCACAGCAGCAGCCGGTCCCGGCGGTCCGCGGCCGTGACCGGCGCGTCGAGGCGCTCCCACACCTCGCGCGGCAGCACGGTGCCGAGGACGCCGACGAGCGCGGCGTCGATGTCGAGGCCGCCGACGTCGAGGCCGCCCTGCGCGACCACCTGACCGTCGCGGACCACGGCCAGGTCGGTGGTGCCGGCGCCGAGGTCGACGACGAGCAGCGCCGCGCCCGGCGGCAGGTCGTGCTCCTCGGCGAAGTACGCGGCGGCGGCGAGCGGCTCGCTGACCAGGTCCACCCGGCCGAGCCCGGCCTTCGCCGCCGCGGCGGTGAGGACCGCCCGCCGCGGCGCGCCCCACGCGGCCGGCACGGTCAGCACCACGGCCGCCGGCGCCGCGGGGACCCGGGCGGCGACGGTGGTCAGGACCGCGGCGAGGGCGTCGGTGACCGCGACCGTGTGCGCGCCGAGCAGGACGGTGCCGTCGTCGACGCGGCGTTTCGGGTTGGGCTCGAAGGCGGCCGGGTCGGCGCGGGCCAGGCGCTCGGCGTCGGGGCCCGCGACCAGCGCGCCGCCGGGACCGGCGTGGACCGCGGACGACAGCTGCTCGTGGCCGTCGAACAGGACCGGCCGGGCGGTGCCGTCGCCGTCGCGAAGCACCGCGACCGTGTTGGAGGTGCCGAGGTCGATGGCGAGCCGGTGCACGTCCGCAGCGTACGCCCGCCTCCGGTCGCCCGCCTCCGGTCGCCCGCGGCACCGCGCCGGCCTGACCGCGACGACCCCACCCGCTCCACCGCGACAACGGCGGGCGGCGGGCGGCGGTGTTCGACGTCGTCGAGCTGCGCGTAGACCGTCGCGCGGAGCTCAGGCGCCGTGGTAGAAGAAGCCGCCCAGGCCGACGGTGAAGATGAGCAGGCCGTAGGCGGCGTGCTCGACGGAGACCGTGAAGAGGGAGCGGGACGCCTGGTAGCGGCGGGCGAACAGCCACCCGCCCGCCAGGGTCATCACCACGGCCAGGACGTTGCCGAAGATGATGTGCGCGAAGCCGAAGGCCAGTGCGCCGGCAAGCGCGGCGGACCGCGGCCCGGGGAACAGCGGCGCGTACCGGTGCAGCAGGAACGCCCGGTACAGCAGCTCCTGCGGATAGACCGACGCCAGGGGGTAGAAGACGACGATCAGCGCCCACAGCAGCGGCCGCTCGCGGGGCAGGTCGAAGAGGCGGTCCGGGGCGAGCCACGCGACGAGGCCGGTCATCGCGACGGCGGCGACGACCCACAGGCCCAGCAGCTGTCTCCACTCGCCGCGCAACGCGCCGGGGCGCCACAGGTCGCGCCGGTCGAAGCCGTCCTGGCGGCGCAGGTGGACGACGGCCGCGACGGCGAGGACCAGCAGCACCGGGATCGGCCCGCCGGGCGGTTCCAGCAACGCGTACACGGCGATGAGGACGAAGAACACGAGGCCGAACTCGGCCGCGAGGCGGACCCGCATCAGGCGGCGCCCGGCGTCCTGCGGACGCTCCAGTCGAAGCTGCCCTGGCACACCACGGCTCCCGTCCCGTCGGTGATGTCCGTGGTCGTGGTGACCCGCACCCGGGTCGCGACGCCGATGAAAACCTCGGCGAGGGCCTCCCGGTCGTCGGGGTCGATGCGGCAGGTGGCGGTGAGCCGCCCGCGCGCCGGTGCCAGGAACCGCAGCGTCGCGGCGGCGCCGAGCGGGACGACGCCCTGGAACGCCTCGCCGGTCGGGCACGCGGAGATGATCGCGGCGAGGCCGGCCGCGTCGACGAGGGTCACGAGGCCGCTGGAGTGCAGCGAGCCGATCACGTTCGCGAGGGCGGGCGGCGCCGTCACCGCGACCACGCCGAGACCGTTGACCGCCCGCACGACCTCGAGTCCCACGGTGCGGTGCGCCGGGATCGGATCCAGCAGCGACCGGGCCAGCGCGGTGGCGTCCATCCCGCCGATGCTGCGGCACCAAGATGGCCGCAGGTTCACCAAAGCTCCACGGGATCCCCACGAACCGATGACGAGGGTACGGCATGATCGGCTGGATGAGAGCACGGTGGCTGACAGTGCCGGCGCTGGTGGTGGCGCTCGCCGGGTGCGGCACGACGCCCGCCCATCCGGTCGCGGCGCGCCCCGACGTGTCGATCCCGGTCGTTCCGGAGCCGGTTTCGCCGTCGGTACCGACGCCGCGGACGACATCCGGGTGCCTCGACCCGGGCGTGTCACTGTCAGTCGGCGAGGTCGACGCGGCGATGGGCCTGCGTGCCGTAGGGGTGACGCTGCGCAACTGCGGCACGGCCGTCTACACCGTGCAGGGCTACCCGGAGGTCGACATCCTCGACACCGACCGGAGGGTCCTCGACGTCACGGTCCTGGACGGCACCGCGGCCGTCGCGACGATCGAACGGTACGACGTCCCCCCGAAGCGCCTCGACGTGCCGCCCGGTGGCATCGCGGTCGCCGTCCTCGTGTGGCGCAACCTGACCACCGACGCGGCCACGGTCGCCAAGGGCGCCTACGTGAGCGTCGCACCCGCCCCGGGGCTGCCCCGGCACACCCTCAGCCTGATGACCGACCCCGGCAACACGGGCAAGATGGGGATCAGCCCGTGGATCGCCGGCTGACCGCGAGGGGGTCCCGAAGCCTGCGCTGAACGGCTGAACCTGAACGACGTTCCCGTCCAGTACGGTGCGGGCGTGGTCAACGGGGAGAACGACGCGCCGCTCCGCGGCCCGGACATGACGCCGCCACCGCCCGCGGGTGCGGGGCCGGCCGAAGCCCCTTCCGGGACGGCGCAGGGCGAGCCGCTTCCGGTTGCGGCGCAAGGACCATCGCCGTCCGCGACGGCGCAGGAAGCATCGCCGTCCGCGACGGCGCAGGGCGAGCCGCCGTCCGGTGCGGCGCAGGCAGCGGCGCCGCTCGCCTGGGCCGAGGGCACGGCGCCCTTCGCGGCGGTGCGGGCGCCGGTGCGGCGGCGCAGGCGGGTCCGGCTCGCGGTCGCGGCGGCGGTCGCCGGGGTCGTGGCCGCGGGGCTGTTCCTCGTCCCGGGCGGCACCGGGCCGCGGGCGACACCGGCCGCCGCCGTCGCGTCACCGTCGGCGAGCCCCTCACCGTCCCCGTCGCCGTCGCGGCCGCCGACGACGCGGGAGACCGTCGACCTCACCCTCGCCGCGCAGGACAAGGCGCTGCTCGCCGGGGACCTCGACGGCTATCTCGCGCCCGTCGACCCGGCGCTGCACGGCTGGTTCACGGCACGGTTCACGTCGCTGCGGACGCTCGGGGTGGCGCTGTTCTCGTCGAGGGCCGCGGACGCACCGGCGGTCCAGCCGGACGGGCGGTTCAGCCTGCTGCTGGAGACCTCGCACTGCTTCGGCGCGGTGGACTGCCGCACCCAGCAGCTGTTCGTCGACAGCACCTGGACGGTCGCCGGGGGCAGGGCGGTGCTGTCGGCGGCGAGCCGGTCGACGGCCCCGTGGGACGCGACGGAGCTGCGGTTCGCCACCGGCCGGAGGGTGGTCGTGGCCGCACCGGCGAAGTACGCGGGCAAGCTCGCGGCCACGGTCAAGGCCGCCGACCGGGGCGCGGACGTCGCCGACCGGTTCGCGCACTGGGGGCAGCCGCCGGGCCGGTACGTCGTGTACCTCGCCGGGCCCGCGGAGTGGAGGTCGTGGTTCGACGGGCGCACCGAGAACGCCGCGGACGCGTTCGCCCGCGGCGGCGAGGTCGTGCAGCGCGTCGACCGTGGCGTCGGGTCGTACGAGCTGTTCGCGCACGAGTTCACGCATGTGGTCAGCCTCGGGAAGCGCGCCCGCGGGCAGCAGGACTGGTGGCTGGTCGAGGGCCTGGCGGAGTACGCGGCGAACCGGGACGGCTCGTGGGTCCGCGCCCGGCTGCCGTTCGTGCGCCAGTACGTGCGCAAGGGCCGCTGGGACGGTTCGGTGGCGCTCGGCCCGATCCCGGAGCGCGCCACCGACGACGACTGGCAGGCCCGGTACGGCATCGCGCTGCTCACCGTGATCCGGCTCGCGGAACGGTTCGGCGAGCCGGCGATGCTCGACTTCTTCGCCGCGGTCGTCCGCGACGGGACACCCCCGGACGTCGCCGCCCCGGCCGCGCTCAGGACCGACTGGGCCGCGGTCGCCGCCGACTGCGCGGCCTACGTCCGCTCCCGCGCGAAATAGCGGACCCGGCCACGCCGCCCGCTCCCGCGCGAAATGGCGGGCCGGCCGCGCCGCCCGCACCGCCCGCACCGGCGCGACGCGGCGCGGTCATTCGAAGGCGGCAGCGGGCGCGTGGGCGAGGACCGCGGCGGCGGCGACCGTGGCGGCGACGGCCGCGACCGCCACGGGAGCCCACCCGGCCCGCACGTCGTCGCCGAGGAGCAGGACCCCGGCGACGGACGGCGCGAGCACCTCGACGATCCACAGCAGCGCGGTGACGGGACCCACCTGCCCGTGTTCCAGGGCATGGGCGTACAGCAGCGTCCCGGTCAGTCCGAAGCACGCCAGCGCCCAGGCGAGGGGCTCGGTCAGCAGCGGGCCGGGCCAGGTGACCGCGCGGGCGCACAACGCGGCACCGCCGAACGCGAGCCCGGCGACGGCGCCGGTGAGATTGGGCGAGCCGCGCCGCGCGACGGCCCACCCGGCGAGCGCGACCGGCACCACCGCGAGCGCCAGCCCCAGGCGGGTCGCGGCGGGCGGCAGCGCCGGGTCCTGCGGCCCGGACGCGGCGGCGAGCGCGGTGAGGGCGACGACGGTGACCGCGACCGCCGCCACGTCCACCGTCCGCAGCCGCGCCCTGAGGACCAGCCGGGCGGTGACGACCGTGACGGCAAGGGACCCGGCGAGGACCGCCTGCACCTGGTACACGGGCAGTGTCCGCAACGCGGCCACCGACAGCAGCCACGCGACGAGGTCGAGGGCGACCCCGGCGAGGTACGCCGGCTGCCGCAGCGTCCGGAGCATCCCCGGGTCGTGCTGGGCGCCGACGGCCTGCAGCACCGACGCGACGCCGTAGCCGATCGCGCCGGCGGCGGCGAGGGTGAGCGCGACCGCGGGGCTCACGGATGGCCGAGGAGCCGGCCGATCACCGGCAGCTCGGCGACCCCTTCGGCGTCGGCGACCGCCACCCCCTGCTGCGGCGCGTTGCCGAGGCCGCTGAGGACGAGGTATCTGGGCCGCCACAGCGGCTGGTACTTCTCGTTGTACCGCCACAGCGACTCGATCTGCATGGTGTCGGAGAACCGGTGCAGCAGCCGGCGTTGCAGATCGCTGAGGCGGCCGCCGCCGTGCTCACTGTCGCGTTCGCCGGCGAGGACCTGGCGCATGACGGCGAAGTTCAGCCCGAGCCCCCAGGCGCCCAGCGACCGGAGCCGGCTGATGGTCTCGACGATGATGAAGTCGGTGAGGCCGTTGGGCAGGTCGGGGTCGGTGCCGCGGCGCATCACGTCGAGGGACCAGCCGGAGATGTCGGCGGCCGGGATCCAGTGGCAGAAGGCGGCGGCGCGCCCGTCGGGGCCGTGCGCGACGGCGAGGAGCAGCCCGGTGTCGCGCGGGTCGAACAGCCGCGACAGCGTCATCGAGAAGCCGCGTTCGACCTCGCCGTGGCGGCTCTGCGTCATCAGCTCCTCCAACTCGGCCGTGAGGTCGGCGGGGAGCTTCGCCGGGTCGTAGAACCGCACGGTGTAGCCGGCGCGGCCCACCCGGTTCCACGCGCCGCGGAGCCCCTTCATAGCCCGCCCGTCGAGGGTGAACGCGCTGCAGTCGACGATCGCCTCGTCGCCGAGGTACACGGGGCGCAGCCCCGCCGCCCGGTAGACGGGCAGCCAGCCGGCGGCGGCGCCGACGACGCTGACGGGCCAGCCGTGCCGGTCGGCGAACGCCGTGAACTCCGCCCACGCCGCCGCCCACTGCTCGGGCGGGCCGATCGGGTCGGGGGAGACGAGGCACACGCCGTCGCGCACGGCGTAGGCGACGACGCAGTCGCCGGTGAAGAACCACGACTTGTCCTCGCGCAGCGCGAAGTAGGCGAGGGTGTCGCTGCCGTGCTCGGCCACGATCCGCCGGGCGTGCTCCAGATCGGCCCGGTGTTCGGCGGCGCTCGGCGGGCGGTGCAGCCTGGGCCGGACGAGGAGCCAGCCGACGATCAGCAGGAGGCTCAGGCCGGCGGCGTACAGGGCGGGCGCCAGCAGCGGCATCGTCGACGGCAGCGGCACGCCCCGGTCGCCGACCAGCCGCCCGGCGACGGCGCGGGCGGTCTGGTCCGACGTGCCGCGCTCCCCGGCGACGAGCACGAGCACGCCGGACACGACGGCGACGAGCAGCGCCCCGGCGAGCAGCGCGACCGTGGCGAGGCGGACCTGCCGGCTGTCGGGGTGGGCGGGGAACGAGGACCGGTGCCACAGCAGCCAGCAGGCCAGGACGGCGGCGAGCGCGGCCTCCTCGACGTCGATGCCCTTCAGCACGTGCAGGGCGGCGGTCACGGCGAGGAGCAGCACCGTGAGCGTCCACGCGAGCCGCCGCCCGCGCCGCAGCCCCCAGGCGAGCAGCAGCAGCGCGGCCGCCGAGAACACGACGGTGGCGGCGGCGGCCTGCGGTACCTCCACCGGCAGCGCACCCAGGAGCGCGGCGAGCCTGCCCCGCAGCGGCGTCGTCAGCGCGGACAGCAGGCTCAGCACGGCGGAGGCGGCGACGGCCCACGCGGCGACGCGGCGGACGCGTTCGTCGTGGACCCGCCGGCGCAGACCGGTGCTCTGCAGCGGCCACCCGGCCTCGCCCGGCAGCGTCGCCACCACCTCCCGCGCCCTGGGCTTCTCGCGGGCGGCGAGCCGTTCGAGGCGGGTCTCCTCCCCGCTGGGCGATTCGGCGACGTACAGGCGGATCCGGAGGTCGCGGTCGGCGTCGACCTCGACCCAGGAGCGGCGCAGGACGGCGGCGAACACGGGCGGCAGGAACCAGCGCGCGGGCCGCGACTCGACGCAGCGGGTCCCGCAGCCGCTGTTGGCGTAGATCCCGCCGGGCACGGCCGCGAGCTCCGGCTGGTGCGTGTGCCCGGTGATCAGCCCGGCGACCCCGTCGGCGCACAGCGACGCGGCGACGGCCTTGGGCGCGCCGTTGAGGTGCATGCCGCGCGGCCCGAGGCGGCTGCCGGACATCGCCGTGTACACGACCCGGGACGTCAGGACGGCGAGCAGCACCAGCAGCGCCGCCTCGGCGATCAGGCCCGTGCCGGCCAGGGCCGTCCACCTCGGCACTGCCCGCAGCGCGCGTTCGTGCGACAGCAGCTCCGGTACGCGCAGCAGCAGCGCGGCGAGCAACGGCAGCAGGAGCCACCAGGCGCGCGGGCCGAGGCGGCGGTACACGAGGCGGGAGGCGACGTACTGCCCGACCGCGTTCGGGTCGGCGATGGCGGCGAGGTCGGCGAGCAGCGGGCTGCGCCGGACCTCCGGCAGCACCTCCTGCACGATGTGCTGGCCGAGCGGCGAGTCGAGGGGGTTGCGCGGGTCGCGCATCGCGTTCGCCGGGTCGTACGCGTGACCGTGCTCGATCCGCACGAGCCTGCTCCCGGCCGGGGTCTCGACGTCGAGGTCGGCGGCCAGGGCGCAGCGGGCCCCGATCCGGCGGGTGAAGGTGTCCGCGGAGACGCCGTCCCACGCGACGGCCGCGTCGTGGTTGCCGACGACCACGACGACGTGCCGACCGGGCTCCCCGGCGAACTTGAGCAGGGCCGCGGTGAGGTCCGGGTGCGCGTCGAGGGCGGCCTCGACGGTGCCGCCCGGTTCGCCCCAGAGTTCGACGACGTCGCCGTTGAGCACGACCGCGCCGGGTGTGTCGCCCCAGTCGGCGAGGCGGGCCGCGAGGTCGCGTTCGAGCTGCGCGGAGGCGGGGGTGGGGCGGGAGGCGAGGTGCAGGTCGCCGCAGACGAGCGCCCTCGCCCCGGCCGGCAGCGGCACGGTGATCCGGTCGGGGACCTGGTGCTCCGCCTCGCCTTCGACGGTGGTCATTCCGGCGGGACCCGTGCTCATTCCGGCCGGACTCGTGTTTGTTCCGGCGGGACCTGTGCTCGTTTCGGCGGGACCCGTGCTCGTCCCGGCGGGGTCCGTGCTCGTCCCGGCGGGGTCCGTGGTCATTCCGGCAGGGTCAGGCAGGCGACCCTGGGGCCGGCGTCGCCCGCCTGGCCCGCTCCGGTCTTCGTCGGTGACGCGTGGATGACGAGGGACCTGGGCGCCTGGTCGAACGTCCACGGGTGGGTGGCGACCGCCGATCCACGGCCGTCGGCGCGGGTCGTGATGTCGAGCCACACCTCGTTCTGCGGGTTGACGTACGACGGGTTCGCGGGCGGCGGCGACACCGACGCCGAGACCACCGGCGACACGGAAGGGCGGGCGGGCGCTGAGACCGGCCCCGGCGGGGACGGCGCGGTCGGCGGCACCGGCGGGTGCCGGTGCTGGTAGTGCGGCCCGGCGGCGTCGCCGGTCGCCCCGCACGGCTCCATGTGCAGGTGGACGCCGTAGCCGCGGTCCGGCAGCAGCCCGGCGACGGTGAACCAGACCCGGCTGTCCGACGACGTCTGCGTGATGCTGAGCGTGGCGACCGCGCCCGGCGGGACGAGCGCCGGGTCGTAGGTGACCGCCGTCGCGCCCGGCGAGTACGCGGCGAACGTGCCCGTCGCCGACGTCACCCGCGGCGACGGGCCGGGCTGGGCTCCGCCGGCGGAGCTGGTGCACCCCGCGGTGCCGGCGGTGAGACCCAGGGACGCGAGCAGCAGGACTTCGGTGACGCGACGCATGTGCCCAGCGTGGTCCCGGTGGCCGCCCGCCGGGGCGCCGGTCGCCGCGCATCACCCCATTTCCGGTCCCTTGCGGGGTACGGCGGTACGCTGCCGCGCGTGGACTCCGGATGGACGTCGGACGGGTGGATCCTGCGGTCGATCGCCGCGACGGGCTCGACGCTGCGCGGCGTGATCGGCGTCGCCGACTACCTCAACCACGCGATCCCGACGGAGGAGGAGTTCACCGGCGCCGTCGGCCGGCTCGTCGCCGCGGGTCTCGCCGGGTGCGACCCGGCCGCGGACCGCTACTGGCTGACCCCCGCCGGGCAGGCGTCGCCCACGGTCCTGCCGGTCCTGTCGCCGGCGCCGCCGCTGACGCTGCCGCCGGGTGTCTTCGCCGCGGCGGTGCGGGCGTATCTCGGCTGACCGGAGCCGGCCGGGGCGGACCGCCACCTTCCTGAACGGCGGCGGTCACCGTGCCCGCGTGCGCCCGGGTGATCGACCGGACGATGGCGGCGCATCTCGCGTCCGGCGGGCGGTCCGGCCTGCTGCCGGACCTCCCCGTGCCCGTGCCCGCGTTTCGCCGGGATGCCGCTGTGCGTCCGGCGGACGGCGGCGTTACTTCCGGCCGACGGCGCCGAACATCGAGACCTCGGCGGCGCTCGCGTGCTCGGCGGTGGCGGGGCGCCAGTCGCTGATCGCGACCACGCCCGGGTCGACGAGGGACAGGCCGTCGAAGAAGCGGGAGAACGTCGCCCGGTCCCGGGGCCACGCGTCGACGAGGCCCTTGGCGAGCATCTGGTCATACATGCCGGCGACCTCCGGCGGCACGAAATCCTTCGTGGAGTTGCTCGCGACCAGGTAGCTGCCGGCGGGGACGGCGGCGAGGAGGTCGGCGACGACCTTGCGGGCGTGCGAGTCCTCGCGGATGAAGTGCAGCACCGCATACAGCAGGATGCCGACCGGCTCGCGCAGGTCCAGGGTCGCGGCCAGCTCCGGCGCGCCGAGGATCGCGGCCGGGTCGTTGAGGTCGGCGTCGATGTAGCTGGTGGCGCCCTCCGGGGAGCCGATCAAGAGGGCCCGCGCGTGGGCGAGGACCATCGGGTCGTTGTCGACGTAGACGACCCGGGCCGAGGGCGTGATCGCCTGGGCGACCTCGTGCGTGTTGGCGGGCGCGGGCAGGCCGGTGCCGATGTCGAGGAACTGCCGGATGCCGGCCTCGCGGGCGAGGAACGTGATCGTGCGGTTGTGGAAGGCGCGGCCCTCCTGCGCGGCGGTGCGGACCGCGGGATACACCCCGGCGATCCGGTCGCCGGAGTCCCGGTCGACCTGGAAGTGGTCCTTGCCACCGAGCCAGTAGTTCCACCGGCGGGCCGGCGACACGACGCCGGCGTCCAGCCGCGGGTCCTGCTGGGGCTGAGGGTTGTCCAGGTCGCTCGTCGGCACGGTGAAGCCTCCCGGCGGAGTCGAAAGCAGCGACGCTCATCGTAGCGGCCTTGACAACGCGACGTTCCTTATCGATTATCGGTATATCGAAAAACGATAAGGGGGAGATCGGGATGCCTTGGATCCTGGCGCGGTTGCGCCGTCGTGACTGGCTGGGCGAGCTGCAGACACTGCTGATCGTGGCGCTCGGGGTCTGCGCGGTGGTGGCGGTGGTCAACGTCAAGGCGATGGTGACCCGTGAGCCGATCAGCGTCACCGTGGGCGCGGGCGTGGAGATCCGGCCCGGCGGCGTGACCGGGATGCGGCCGGGGGTGCGGCTCGACCCGGACGCCGGCGTCGGTGTCGTCGTCGACGACCCGAGCACGCTGCAGGTGGCCCTGGACGCCGCGCGGACCGTGCCGTGGTTCGCGATCGCGGTGCTCACGCTCGTCATGCTGCTGCTCGTCGTGCGGACCGCCCGGCGCGGCGACCCGTTCGCCGCCGCCAACGTCCGGCGGCTCAGGAGGCTCGGCTGGACGGTGCTCCTCGGCAGCCTCGCCGCGTTCCAGGTCGAGCTGCTCGCCGGCCTGGAGCTGTCCACGTCGGTGGTGGCCGACCCGGCCAGCACCAGCGCGGACCTGCCCTTCGCGTGGCTGCTCTGCGGCTCCGGCTTCCTCGCGCTTGCCGAGATCATCCAGCGGGGGCGGGCGCTGCAGGCCGAGCTCGCGGAGGTCATCTGATGCCACCCGCCGACGACCACCGCGTCGACGTGCACATCGACCGGCTGCTCGCCGAGCGCGGCATGACACTGACCGACCTGGCCGCGGAGGTGGGCATCACCCTGGCCAACCTGTCGGTGCTCAAGAACGGCCACGCCAGGGCGATCCGCTTCAGCACGCTCACCGCGCTGTGCGAGGCCCTGGACTGCCAGCCGGGCGACCTCTTCACGGTCGGCCCGGCAGAGGAAAGGCAATGACGAGACGCGGGTAGCGCGGCGATCGACGGCACCGCCACCCAGCGGTGGACGGCGAACGCCGGCGGCCCGGTCCACGCGCCCGGCACGTGCCCGGACGCCAGGGACGTGTCCTCGGCGAGCGGTGGACGTTCGCGTGACGGAAGCTCAGTCCGCCCGGTCCCGAGGCCGGGCGGCCTGCCGTTCGAAGGCGTCCAGGAAGCGCTCCGGATCGTCGGCGAAGCAGCGCACGGTGCCGACCTCGCAGGTGGCGCCGAGCGGGCGCACGGCGGTGACGGGGGAGGTCAGTTCCAGCCGCAGGTTCGCCTGCGAGGACACCGCGATCGTGACCGTGTCGCCGTCCACCCGGACGGTGCCCTTCTCGTCGTAGGCGCGGATCCGGCGTACCGCGGCGATCTGCGAGCGGGGGATGCGCAGGTCGAAGAACGCGCCGGAGCGGATGCGGACCTCGGCGTCGGAGATGACGTGCGGCCGGGTCACGCAGGACGCGATGATTGCCAGGGCGAGCAGGATCGAGTATCCGTCCAGCGCCAGCAGGACCGCGCGGACCGCGAGGGGCGCGCCGAGCGAGCGCAGGACGATCTCGACGACGACGAGTTCGACGACCATCGCACCGACGAAGACGACCAGCGCCGGGGCCTGAGCGCCGAAGTACGGCACGGGCACCGCACCCGGCGGCACGCCGTGGCGGCGGCGGGCGAGCCACAGCAGCAGGCTCATCATGCCTTTGGCGTCGAAGCCCATGATGCGCCGCACCTGCACCGGCACGAGGGTCTCCCAGGCGGCGCGCACGGCGGCGCGGCGGCTGCTGCCGCTGCGGCGTTCGCGGGTGTACAGGCCGAGCACCGTCACGAGCTCGAGCAGCAGCACGGCGACCACGAGGATCTCCACCGCCGCCACGAGTGGGGCCGGTGGCCGCACCCCGGCCACCAGGAGCACCACGAGCAGCAGCTCCGCGGGGACGGCGGCGAACAGGGCCGCGCGGGCGGTCCGCAACATCAGGGCCTCCCCCTGACGGCGGCGAACAGGGCGGCACAGGCGGTTCGCGGCATCAGGCGGCCTTTCGCAGCAGGTCGACCAACAGGCGGAACACCTCGGCCTGCGCGGCCGACATCTCCGCGGTGACGGTGTCCATCCAGCGGCCGGGGTCGGCGCCGGTCATCGCTTCCGCCATCGGCGGCGGCAGGAAGCCGGCGAGGTCCGCGGCGAGCGCGGCGACCCGAGGGTCGGCCGGGTCCGCGGCGGCGAGCTCGTCCATCCTGGCGTAGATCGCCCGGCCCCGGGCCTGCGCCTCCGGCGAGGTCAGCGGGCGCAGCAGGTCGGCGACGCCGGAGTCGCCGGTGCCCGTGCCGATCAGCGCGAGGAGCTCGCGGTCCAGGGCGCCGAAGGCCGAGCCGTCGGCGGGGAGGTCCCGCAGTACCGCCGCCATCTCCGGCGAAACGGTCGAGTCCGGACCGAGGTCGGGCCGGGCGAGCAGCGCCGCGAGCCGTTCCCGCCGGGCGGCGAGGGCGGCCTGCTGCCGGGCCAGGTCGTCGTCCAGCTCCCGCAGCACCTCGCGCAGCTCCCGGCCCTGGTCGTCGGCGAGCACGTCGCGGATCTCGTCGAGGGACAGGCCCAGCTCGGCGAGCCGGCGGACCCGGGCGAGCCCGACGGCGTCGCGCAGCCGGTACTCCCGGTAGCCGTTGACCAGGCGCTCCGGCTCGGGCAGCAGCCCCAGGTGGTGGTAGTGGCGCACGGTGCGGGTGGAGACCCCGACCAGCGCGGCGAGCTCGCCGATCCGCATCGCCCAAGTAAAAACGTTGACGCTACGGCAAGGTCAAGGGTCGGTCGCTCGGCGGGAGCACGGTCATCGAACCGTAGCTGTCAACGCCTTTCGAAAGCTTCCGAAATTCGTTCCCGGCACCGGGCATCGGCGGCTATCAACAGCATGTGACGGATGTCAGCGGGTACGTCGCCCTCACGTACGACGACGGCCCCGACCCGGGGAGCACCGCCGCGCTGCTCGGCGCGCTGCGGTCCGCCGGGGCCCGCGCGACGTTCTTCGACGTCGGGCGGCGCGCCCGGGCGCACCCGGAGCTGGTCCGGGCCCAGCGGGCGGCCGGGATGTGGGTCGGCAACCACAGCTGGACGCACCCGCACCTCACCGGGCTGAGCGCCGCCCGCATCGCCACGGAGCTCGCCCGGACGCAGCGGGCGCTGCAGGACGCGACCGGCGGCACGCCGACGCTGTTCCGGCCACCGTACGGCGACACCGACGCCGTCGTGGGTGCCGTGGCGGCGCGGCTCGGCCTCACCGAGGTCCTGTGGGACGCCGACTCGCGGGACTGGGCCGGGGCCGGCACCGAGGAGATCGTGGCGGCCGCGTCGGCGCTGCGGGCCGGCGACGTCCTGCTCATGCACGACGGCCACCGGGCCACCGTCGACGCCGTGCCACGGATCGTCGAGGCCCTCGCCGCCCGGGGCCTGCGCACCGGCATGATCAGCGCCGCCTCCGGCCGTGCCGTCGCCCCGCCCTCGCATGCCGGTACACCTGGAGAAACGGAGCAGGAATGAGATTGCGACGACTCGTCCACGCGAGCGTCCTCGCGGTCGTGGCGGTGGGCTCGATGAGCACCGTCGCGGCGTCGGCGCACGACGGCCGTCCGCAGCAGCCGCAGGACCAGACGCTACGGTCCCTCGCCGCGCGGCACGGGCTGTACTTCGGCACCGCCGTCGACCCCGACGCCTACGCCGGCGAGCCCTTGTACAAGACGATGGTCGACACGCAGTTCTCGACCGTCACCGCCGAGAACGCGATGAAGTGGGAGAGCCTGGAGCCGGTCCGCGGCCAGTACAACTGGGGACCCGCCGACGCGCTGGTCGACGCGGCGCGCCGCAACCACCAACTGGTCCGCGGCCACGTGCTGAGCTGGCACAGCCAGCTGCCGGGCTGGCTCGTCGCCGGCATCGACGACGGGACCATCGACGGCCCGCGGCTGCGCGCGCTGCTCAAGCAGCACATCACCGCCGTCGTCACGCACTTCCGCGGCCGGATCTGGCAGTGGGACGTCGCGAACGAGGCGGTCAGCGACCCGTGGGAGACTCCGGGCGCCATCCACCTCGGCGGCGACGCGGGGTCGTTCAAGCAGAAGTTCGCGGACCTGGTCGGTCCCGGCTGGCTCGCCGAGGCGTTCCGCACCGCGCGGGCCGCCGACGCGAAGGCGCTGCTGTTCTACAACGACTACAACATCGAGGCCTTCGGTGACGGGGGTCCGGGCGACAAGACCCAGTTCGTCCACAACCTGGTCAAGCAGCTGCGGGCGGAAGGTGTACCGGTCGACGGCGTCGGCAGCCAGGGGCACCTGAGCACGCAGTACGGCAACTACGACGTCCTGCAGGTGGCCGACGCGTTGCGGCGCTTCACCGACCTGGGCGTGGCCGTCGCGCTCACCGAGGTCGACGCGCGCAGCCTCACGCAGAACGCCGGTGACCCGGCGCTGCCGGCGAACGGCGCGGACGTCGCCGCGCGGGACCAGGCGGCGGCGTACAACTACCACGTCCTGCTCCAGGCGTGCCTGATGAACCGGCACTGCCTGTCGTTCACGGTGTGGGGCTTCACCGACAAGCACTCCTGGATCCCGGGCTGGTTCAAGAACCCGCCGGAGGGTCTCGGCTGCCTGTGGGACGCCGCGTACAACCCGAAGAAGTCGCTGCGGACCGTCCAGGGTGACCTGGTGGCGGCCGGTCCGCCGCTGGTCGGGCAGCGCATCGCGCAGCAGCCGCGGCGCTAGGAACAGGCCCACTGTCCGGCATCGCGGCGGCGGTGCCGGACAGTGCATTCCGCTCGGCCCCACACGACGGGAGAGCGCTCTCTCAAGTTTGCCTTAGGCTTTGATGAAGTCGGGGTCCTCCGGCTTGACGTGCCTTTTCGCATCGGCGAGCTTGAGTGCCATGAAGCTCCATCGGACCGTCCGCCGCCGGACCCTCGCGCTCGTCGTGTCGACCGCCGCCGTCGCGGCGCTCGGCGTGGCCGGGCTCACCAACGCCCTCGCCGCCACCGCCGGCCCGATCACCGGGATCGGCGGCAAGTGCGTCGACGTCGCCGGCGCCAACTCCGCCAACGGGACCGCCGTGCAGCTGTACACCTGCAACGGCACCGGCGCGCAGCAGTGGACGGCCGAGTCCGACGGCAGCGTCCGCGCCCTCGGCAAGTGCCTCGACGTCGCCGCGTCCGGCACCGCCGACGGCACCAAGGTGCAGCTGTGGGCGTGCAACGGCACCGGCGCGCAACGCTGGACCGCGAGCTCCGGCCGCCTGGTCAACCCGAACTCCGGCAAGTGCCTCGACGCCTCCGGCAACAGCTCCGCCGACGGCACCCGGCTGCAGATCTGGGGCTGCACCGGCGGCGCCAACCAGGCCTGGAAGCTCCCCGGCGGCACCACCCCGCCGCCGTCGTCCTCACAGCCGCCGTCCTCGGGGAAGAAGAAGGGCGTCAGCACCTGGGAGTTCCCGGGCCTGTCCGCCGCCGTCACGAACGTCGGCGCCGGCTGGTACTACAACTGGTCGCCGAGCAACGACAGCATGCCGGCCGCCGCCGAGTTCGTCCCGATGATCTGGGGCGCCGCCAACGTCACCGACGCCACCCTGGCGAAGGCGAAGAGCGAGGGCACCGTGCTGCTCGGCTTCAACGAGCCGGACCTCGCCGGGCAGGCCGACATGAGCGTCGAGCAGGCCCTCTCGCTGTGGCCGCGCCTCGAGTCGACCGGCATGCGCCTGGGCAGCCCGGCCGTCGCGTACGGCGGCAACACCCCCGGCGGCTGGCTCGACCGCTTCATGACCGGCGCGCGCCAGCAGAACCGCCGGGTCGACTTCATCACCCTGCACTGGTACGGCTCGGACTTCAGCGACGCGGCCGCCGGCCAGTTCGCCGGCTACCTGCAGGCCGTGTACGACCGGTACCGCCTGCCGATCTGGGTCACCGAATACGGCCTGATGAACTTCACCGGCACCCCGAAGTACCCGAACACGGCGCAGATCACCGCCTTCATCACGGCCACCACCACCCGCATGCAGGCCACGTCGTGGATCGAGCGGTACGCCTGGTTCTCCCTGCCCGCGGTCGGCGACTCCGTCGCCTACGGCCTGTACAAGGACGGCACCACCGCGACCCCGGCGGGCCAGGCATACAAGGCGGCCGGCTGACGGGATTCCGCCGCCAGAGAACCGGCCCGGGTGAACCTCGAAAAACTGGTATGGCGAAGCTAGATTTTCGCCTGGGCGGAGGGTAGCGTTTCTGGTGCCAAGAGAGTTGGGAAACGACGCTGACGATGCCGCCCCGACCGAGGGCGAAGGGACAGAGCCGCGCGACTGGCTGCGACTCCGTTCAGCACAGTTGGTGAGTGACGACGAGAGGAAGGGGAGGGTTCACACCGTTGGATCGCCCGCTCGTGACCGTGCAGCACGGTCCGGCGAGCACCGCAGTATCCATCGAACGAGAGGTGGTCTTCGGTCTGGCTGATGCGATCCCCGCACGCGGCGACGGTTGTCGCGGCAGGTGCGGACATGACACTCCGGCATTCATGTCGGTAGATGGTGTTTAGACCCAATACCCTGGGCCCCGGTGCGCGAGCGCCGGGGCCCTCGACGTGGAGGTGACGTGGCACAAAACGACGATCCGCTGGACGACGACGATTTTCCCGCCTACACCATGGGCCGCGCCGCGGCGATCATCGGCGTCTCGCACGACTTTCTCCGCCGGCTCGGCGAGCTCAGGCTGATCACCCCGCTGCGGTCCGACGGCGGCCACCGCAGGTATTCGAAGCATCAGCTACGGCTGGCGGCCAGGGCCCGCGAGCTGTGCGACCGCGGCACCCCGCTCGACGCGGCGTGCCGCATCATCGTCCTGGAGGACCAGCTCGAAGAGGCGCTGCGGATCAACCGGGAGCTTCAGCCGGAGATCGACTAAAGTCCACCTCATGCGTGTGCTGTTCGTGTCCGCGCCGCTGCTGGGCCACGTCATGCCGCTCGTCCCGCTCGCGGAGGCGTTCCGGCGGGCCGGGCACGACGTCCTCGTCGCCACCGCCGCCGACGCGCTCACGGCCGGGCGGACCCGCAAACTGCCCGTCGTCGACGTCGCGACGGGCTTCTCCTTCGACCGGATCGCCCGGCGGACGATGCTGCGCCACCCGTTCATCGCCCGTGCCGAGCTGGCCGGCACCGGCGGCACCCGCGGCGTGGCCCTGCTGTTCGGCGCCGTCAACGAGCAGCTCGTCGACGGCGTCGCGGCGGTCGCCGACCGCTTCCGCCCCGACCTCGTCGTCTACGAGCCGCTCGCCGTCGCCGGTGCGGTCGCCGCCGCCCGGCGCGGCATCCCCGCCGTCCGCCACGAGAACAACCTCTTCGACGGCGCCGTCCTCGCCGACGTGACCGCCGGCCCGGCACTGCGCCGGCACCGCGTCGACGCCCTGCCCGACCCGGTCACCGCCGTGCAGCTCGCACCCGCGGAGCTCGTCGGCGAGCGGCCCGGCCTGCCGATGCGCCGCCTGCCGGTCAGCAGCGACACCCGCACCTCCGCCCCGCTGTCATACGGCCGGCCGGGCGCCGGCCCGCCGCCGCGGGACCTGCCGGGCGCCGGCCCGCTGTCCCATGACCGGCCCGGGGGCGGCCCGCTGTCCCATGACCGGCCGGGGGACGGCTCGCAGTCACGCGACCAGGTGGGTGCCGGCCCGCTGTCCCATGACCGGCCGGGAGGCGGCTCGCCGCCACGCGACCGGGTGGGTGCCGGCTCGCTGTCGCGGGATCCGCGGGGCGGCGGCGGTGAGCCGGTCACGCCGCTCCCGCCCGCCGGTGGACGGCCACGGATCGCGGTCACCCGCAGCACCGTCGACGGACCCGGCAGCGGCGGCATCATGCGCGCGATCGTGGCCGTCGCGCCCGAGGTCGACGCCGACATCCTCCTCGTCCGGCCGGAGCGGGGGTTGCCGGATCCGTTGCCCGGCAACGTGTACACCACCGGCTGGCTGAATCTCGACGCGCTCATGCCCTTCCTCGACGCCGTCGTGCACCACGGCGGCGCGGGGACCGTCCTCGGCGCGCTCGCCGCCGGGATCCCGCAGCTCGCCGTGCCCGGCCCCGGCGACCGCCGGCACAACGCGGGCGTCGTGGAGCGCTCCGGTGCCGGCTGGTCGATGTCGGGCGCCGCGATCACCGCCGACCAGCTGCACCGCCTCCTGTCCGACTACGGCCTGCGGATGACCGCCGCCCGGTTCCGCGACAGCATGGCCGCCCGCCCCCACCCCGACGAGGTCGCCGCGCACCTGGCCGCCGTGATCCAGCACCCGAGTTCGCCGCACGCCTGACCGCCGAAGCCCAGCGCACCGCCCCGCCGCCGACCAGCGCGGTCAGCCGCGCTGACCGACCGTCCCGTCGGCGGCGATCCGCAGGTTCGCCTGCGGCACGCCGTCCGCGCACGCCGACGCCCGCTGGTCCCGGCAGACGAGCGGCGCCGTGACCCGGAGCTCGGCGGAGATCGCCATCGGCGCGCCCGGCGGCGTCGTCACCGTCACCGTGACCGGGTCGGCGGTCAGCTGCGGCACGGGCGCGTACCCGTACCCCGGCCCGGCGCCCGGCAGGTGCACCACCCCGCACACGTCACCGGCCGCCCCCGACGGACCGGTCGCGCAGGGCGCCGCGCTGGTCGGGCCGGAGATCATCAGCGGTACGTCCTGCTCGTGGCAGCCCCAGCCGCCGCAGACCCGCAGGTGCACCATCGGCACCCGCGCGGCCACGGCCTCGTCGACCGCGACCGAGAACCCGCGCAACGGCTCGGCCCCCATGCTCCCTTGCTCCGTCGTTCCCGGGCTCACCACCGAGCACCCGGCGAGGAGCAGCGTCACCAGCAGCAGCGTTCTCACGTCAGTACCGACGCGGCCGCCGCCTGCCGGGTTCCCTCGTCACCCCAGTGTGACGATCTGGCGCCGCTCCGCCGAGCGCCGGGCGGCTTCCAGCACCGCGAGGGCCGCCACCGACCCGGCCGGGTCGACGGGCGGGGGCGCGCCGTCCCGCAACGCCCGGACGAGACCGCTGTAGAAGTCCTGGTAGGCGCCCGGCGTGGTCGGCACGGGCCGGTCCTGCCCGTCGACGGTCAGCGTGCCGTGCCGGGCCGGGTCGTCCTCGCCCCAGCCGGGTCCGGTCGGCAACAGGCCCGCCTTCAACGCGTCCTCCTGCACGTCCATGCCGAACTTCGTGTACGCCCCCTTGTCCCCCAGCACCCGCAGCCGCGGCCCGGGCGACGCCGCGAGCGCGCTCATCCACAGGTGCGACCGCGCGTCGCCGTGGTGCCGCAGCGCCACGAACACGTCGTCGTCGACCTCGATCCCGGCGCGCCGGGTGTGGACCTCCGCGTACACCTCGGTCGCCGGTCCGAGCAGCTGCAGGGCCTGGTCGACGAGGTGGCTGCCGAGGTCGTACAGCAGCCCGCCGGCCTCCGCGGGGTCGCCGCTCTCCCGCCAGCCGCCCTTCGGCACCGGCCGCCACCGCTCGAACCTCGACTCGAACCGCAGCACCCGCCCGAGCGCCCCCTCCTCGACGAGCCGCCGGGCCGTCAGGAAGTCCCCGTCCCACCGCCGGTTCTGGTACACGCTGAGCAGCAGCCCCCGCTCGGCCGCCAGCCTGACCAGCGCCGCCCCCTCTTCGGCGGTCGCCGTGAGCGGCTTGTCCACGACGACCGGCAGCCCCGCTTCGAGCGCCGCCCGCGCGAGCGGCGCATGGGTCCGGTTCGGCGACGCGACGACGACCACGTCGACGCCCTCCGCCGCCGCCCACAGCTCCTCGGCCGTCCCGAACAGCTCGGCCCCCGGATGCGTCCCGGCGGCCGCCTGCCGGCGGTCGGGGTTGGCGGTGACGATCGCGCTCAACGTCAGCCCGGGTGTCGTGCTGATCAGCGGTGCGTGGAACACGGAGCCGGCCGTGCCGTATCCGACCAGCCCGACGCGCAGAGAGGTGTCGCTCATGCCCTGCAGTCTCCCCCACCCCGTCCCGGCTCCCACACCGAAGCCACCCCCCACGACGAAATCCGAACCCGCTAGCGTGGAGATCATGTTCAGTGTCGCCCTCGGAGCAGGTGCGCAGCTGCGGCCGTTGGAGCCGTGGCAGGCCGCGGAGTTCCTCGCCCACATGGACCGCGCCCGCGCCACCGTCGACCCGTGGATCCCGTGGGCCGGGATCAGCACGGACCTGGACTCGGCGCGGGCGACGCTGCGGCGGTACGCCGACCTCCAGGCCCGCGACGCCGGCCGGCTGTTCGGCATCTGGCTGGACGGCACCCTGGTCGGCGGGACGATGTTCGTGGCCTTCGACGCCGACGCCGGCAGCTGCGAGATCGGCTGCTGGCTGGAGCCCGCCGGGCAGGGCAGGGGTCTCGTCACCCGGTCCGTGCGGCGGCTGATCGACTGGGCGTTCGACACCCGGGGCATGCACCGCGTCGAGTGGCACTGCCGGCCGGACAACATCGCGAGCAGCGATGTCGCCCGGCGGCTCGGCATGCGACGGGACGGGGTGTTGCGCGAGGCCTACCTGTTCCGGGGCATCCGTCACGACCTCGAGATCTGGTCGCTCCTGGCGTCCGACGGGGCATCCGACGAAGCGTCCCGCAGCGCGTCCGGCAGTGCGTCCGAGGAGGCGTCCGAGGAAGCGTCCGAGGGGGCGCCCTCCACAGCGTCGGCCGGCGGCTGACGCAGGCTCAGCAGCACCGAGCCCGCCAGGACGACGACCACCACCGCCAGGCTGACCAGCGACGGGATCTCCGGCACCGAGGTGCTGATCGTCTTGTGCGCCGCCTGCAGGATCAGCTTCACGCCGATGAAGGCGAGGATGATCGCCAGGCCCTTCGACAGGTACCGGAACTTGTCCAGCATGCCCGCGAGCAGGAAGTACAGCGCCCGCAGGCCCAGGATCGCGAACGCGTTCGACGAGTAGACGATGAACGTGTCGTCGCTGACGGCGAGCACCGCCGGCACGCTGTCCACGGCGAACACCAGGTCGGCGGCCTCGATCGCGACCACGACGACGAGCATCGGGGTGGCGACCCACTTGACGCCCTGCTTGACGAAGAACTTCGCCCCGGAGTACTCGTCCTGCACCGGCACGATCTTGCGCACCAGCCGCACCGCGATGTTGGTGCTCGGGTCGTAGTCGTCCTCGTTGTCCTTGACCAGCTTGTACGCGCTCCACAGCAGGATCGCCGCGAACACGAACAGCACGACGGTGAACTTGCTGATGATCGCCACGCCGGCCGCGATGAAGATGGCCCGGAAGATGAGGGCGCCGATGACGCCGTAGAACAGCGCCCGGTGCTGGTACTGCTTCGGTACGGCGAAGTACCCGAAGATCAGCGCGAACACGAACAGGTTGTCGACCGACAGGCTCTTCTCCAGCAGCCACGCGGTCGTGAACTCCACCCCGGCCTCGGCGCCGAGGACCGCCCACACCAGGCCCGCGAACGCGAGCGACAGCGCCACCCAGACGGCGCTCCACTTGGCGGCCTCGCGGAAGCCGATGACGTGTTCCTTACGGTGGGCGAAGAGGTCGACGGCGAGCATGACGACGACACCGATGCCGAACGTCGCCCACAGCCAGATCGGCACATCGAGCATGATGCCTCCACAGATCGCGAATCGTCTGGGTTCAAGCCTCGCCTGGCAGACGGGGTCCCGTCCGCGTCCGCCGCAGGACAATCGGCCGGAAGTATGTTGCCGACCACCGGCAATCACTCAAGCGGCACCGCGGGCCAGTCGAGGAGCCGGGCGGCCGTGACGGCCGCGTGCAGGGTGAGCCGCTCGGAAGGGTCCGACGGGTCCCTGCCGATCAACTCCGCCACGCGCGCCAGCCGGTACGTCACCGCCCGCACCGACAGGTTGAGCCGGCTCGCGGTCTCCGTCGCGACGCACCCGGTCGCGTAGTACGCGTCGAGGGTCTCGACCAGGTGGGCGGCACCGCCACGCGCCCGCGTCAGCGGGGTCAGCGTGCTGCGGACCAGGTCGTGCACGGCGGGCAGGTCCTGCAGCAGCACCCGGTAGATGGTGAGGTCCCGCGCGTCGACCACGGGCTGCTCCAGGCGCAGCCGGTCGGCGAGGTCCAGCGCATACCGCGCCTCGTCGTGGCTGGTCCGCACCGCCGCGGCGCCGATCCTGGGGCTGCTGATCGCGCCCCGCCAGGCCGACCGGACGACGAGGTCCAGCTCGCGGGTGACGAGGTCGCGGACCGCCTGCACCGCCGCGGCGTCGGGCGCGGCGAACACGCACACGACCTCGCCGGAGCGGATCAGCACGAGGGGCTGCGCGTCGCCGTGCCGGCCCTGCAGCGCGCGCTCGAGGCGGCCCGGGGTGGCCGCCGTGTCGGGTCCGCCGAAGCCGGCCGGCCGCCGGGCGACGAGCACCGCGACCGGCCCGGTCAGGGTGAGGCCGATGTCGGCGGCGGGGCCGGTCGCCTCGATCGCCTGCTGGCCACCGGCAAGGAGGGCCTCCATGACGTCGTGCTTGACGGCTTCCTGGAGCCGGATCACGTCGGCCCGTGCGAGCTGGAACCCTTCGACCAGCGCGGCGACCCCGTCGTCGGCGGCCCGCAGCACCGCGAGCGCGGACCCGCGGACCCGTGCGGCGTCCCCGGCGGCCACGTCGGGCGCGTCCCGCCACAGCCGCCACGCCGCCGACAGATACAGGTCCACCAGGGCGCGCACCGCCACGCCCTGCACGGCCGCCCGGCGCCCGGACGCGGCGCACGCCTCCAGCTCGCGGCGGCGCAGGCGCCGTCCGTCGGCCGTGGCCGCGACGACCGCGGTCAGGAAGCCACCGAGCAGGGACGGGTCGACCCCGCCGGCGTCACTGGACGCGGCGGCGGCGATCCGGTCGAGGCCGGACAAACGATCACCACCTCACCGGAACAGGCTAGCCGCGGGCGACGCCGATGCCGAAGAGAACAGCGATCCCGAGGGCGCTGCGCGGCGAATACGGCTGCCGCCACAGCCCTCCGTGTGCCGCCGCGAACGCCTCGTCCTGCCACGGGTGCACCTGTGGAGGACGGGCGACGTGCAGGTCGTGGACGAGCAGGGCCGCCATCAGCGTGTTGCTGGTCGCCGGCTCGAAGATCTCGATGCCGAAGCGGTGCGCGCCCGCATACGCCGCGGCGAGCAGCCGGTTCTTCAGCACGCTGCGGGTGCGGGTCGCGGGCGCGACGGTCAGCGACACGGTCGCCCCCGCGGCGCGCTCGTGCGCGGCCCGCCACCGCTGCAACCGCTTGGCCAGGGCGTAGTTGGGCCCCTGCTGCGGCACGAGGCTGTCGTTGATCCCCGGACGGGTGCCCGGGTAGTTGGGCGCGAGCAGGCGCCCGCCGCTGATCACCCGCAGCGGCCCCCGGAGCCGCCCGATGCCCTTCGCGGTCGCATACCGGCTGCCGGACTCGTCGACGGCGTCGTCCGGGACGGCGAAGACGTCGGTGGGCGTGGCGAGAAACGCCAGAGCAAGGTCGGGTCGCGCCTGCCGCAGCCGCACGGTCAGCGCGTCGACCGCCACGGCGACCCGCACGTTGAGCGCCCCGTCGGCGTAGACGTAGTTGCCCAGGACGGGCGCCCCGTCGACCTCACCGAGCCAGTCGGCGACCCGCCGCAGGTCGTGCAGCAGATCCGCACCCGCCTCCCTGGACACATCGGACCCGGCGGACGCGACAGGCACGTGAAGGCGGCCGCCGGACCGTTGCGCGATCTCCAGCAGCCGCTCCCAGATCGCCGGCCGCGGCAGGTCGACGGCGACCACATCGGCCCCCCACCGCAGCAACGCGGTCAGCGGCCCCATCTCCGCACCCGCCCCGAGCACCACGACCGGCCGCCCCTCCAGGGCAAGCCACGACGGGTTGGCGGCGACGGTCCGCACCGCCTCCGCGCACGACGGCTCGATGACGCCGCCGGAGACCCACCGGTCGAGCTGCCGCAGGAGGCTCTCCCCTTGGAGCCGCTCGCCCCGATACGGCACGACGAGCTCACGCCGCACGTCCCCGGTCCCCGTGACGGTGACGGTCCGCAGGGCCGCACCGGAAGGTGCGTCGAAGGCGTCCTCCAGGGGCCGTTCCTCGGCGGCGGGCTCGGGCCGATACCGCATCCGCGACCGCAACGAGGTGAGCCCGTCCCCGGCGATGGTCAGCGCCGCCTCGCGGGACGGCAGGCCCGCCTCGACGAGCCGGTGGAAGTGGCGCAGGTAGTCACCGCGCCAGTCCTTCGTGCTCTCCGCGTCGCGGGCCCACCCGGGCGCGACGGACCGCAGCGCGTCGGCGACCACGCCCCGCCCGAGCGCGGACGTGCTCGGCGCGCCGTCGACGGTGGGGATGACGATCCCGGTGGGTGTGTCGCTCATGGAGGCAGTCTGCCAAAACGCCGGCCGCCCCGGACCGAAGGCCCGGGGCGGCTGTGGAAAACGTGGTGGTTGTGGACAACCTACAGCCGCACATCGAAACGCGGGTCGGCGGCGATGCGCTTGAACGCGGTCAGCGCCTGCGGCGTGTCGTCGACGCGGATGTCGTGGCCCGACTGGTCGCGGGCGGTCTCGAAGTAGACCAGGCCCTTGATGGCGGGCATCGCGGCGAGGTTCTTCAGCACGGTGTCGAACGTGTTCGCCTTGTTGACGCCGTTGACCTTCGCGGACGAGTCGTACACGCCCCACTCGGCGACCATGACCGGCTTGCCCGGGTGCTTCGTGGTGGCCCAGGTGTAGAAGCCGGGGTACTTCGAGGTCTGGTTGCCCGTGGTGCGGTCCATCAGCGAGGTGAAGTCACCGCTGTGGAAGCCCTTCG
Organism: Dactylosporangium sp. NPDC005555; assembly: GCF_040605635.1. Lineage (NCBI taxonomy): Bacteria > Bacillati > Actinomycetota > Actinomycetes > Micromonosporales > Micromonosporaceae > Dactylosporangium > Dactylosporangium sp. NPDC005555. Next base: position 31,531 of record NZ_JBEXDG010000032.1, on the reverse strand, counting down.
GCTGCGCGTTGAGGTAGGAGTCGACGCCGATCCAGTCGATGACGTCGTCGCCCGGGTACAGGTCCGCCCACCACGGCGAGTTGTTCCACTTCTCGTAGTTCATGTACGCGATCGTCGAGATGGCGTTGGTGACGCCCTGCGCGCGCAGCCGCAGGATCGTGTGCCGGTACATGGCGGCGAAGTCCTTCGCGGTCATGCCCGAGCCCGCCTTCGGGTTCACGTCGTTCTCCGGCTCGTGGTGCAGCACCAGGAAGAACGGCTTGGTGAAGTTGGCCTTCAGGTAGGCGGCCTCACGGTCGATCCGGGCGTCCTGCGCGCCGGCGGCGACCTTCGCCCACGTGGTGGCGTACGCGACCTTCCAGTTCAGCATCAGGGTGCGCGGCCTGGCCGGGTCCGCGGTCATGGCCATCTCGTCCTTGGTCGGGAAGAGCTCGTTGCCCTTGTGGTAGGTGTGGTAGATGGCGGCGGTGCGGCCGGTCTTCTCCTCGAAGGTCTTCAGCGCCTGATCGCGCGGCACGTCGGAGAATCCGCCGGCCGCGGCGCCCCACAGCACGCCGCAGGTCGGGACGAGCTTGGCGTCCACCGTGCACTGCGTACCCGCGGCCGTGGCGTCAGCGGCGAACGCGGCGGTGCCGGTGCCGGCGCCCGCGAGAACACCCGCGGCGAGCACCCCGATCGGCAGCAGGCGGCGGACGACGCGACGGACACGGTCGGAGTTCAGCGTGGCGAACGTCAAAAGATCTCCCCGGTTGCTCGTGCCGGGCCCCGGCGGCCTGACCAGAACAAGATTCCTGGGCGTGCGGAGCGCCCCCGGTTCGCCACCGGTTGCCGTTGTGGTGTCCACCGCCCGGCCCGGCCGCGGACGCCGCCCGGCCCAGCCGCGGACGCCGCCCGGCCGACACCGACGACGGCCGGTATCGTTCCGCAGGTGCACATCCGATTCGACGTCCCGGCCGACCCCGCGTACGCGGCCCGGGTCGCCACCGTGCTCAGCGACGTCTACCTGCGCAAGTACCAGTACATCGGCTTCGCGCTGATCGCGCTCGGGCTGGTCGGCCTGTGGGTGCCGATCGGCGGCCGCAACTTCGACGCCGGCCCCTTCTTCACCGTGATCCTGGTGGTGGGCGTGCTGTCGATGCTGTTCCCGGTCTGGGCGCGGTATGCGGCCCGCCGGCGCCTCGACGGGCTCGCCGTCGACGGCGGCTACGACATCAGCGACGACACGGTGACGATGCGCAGCGGCGACGAGAGCGGCGAGCTCGACTGGGACGACGTTACCCGCGTCACCGAGTCCCGCGGCTTCTTCGTGCTGTTCACCGGTCGCGCGCCGTACACGGTGATCCCGCTGCAGTTCATGACGGCCGAGCAGCAGGGCACGCTGCGCGAGTTCCTCGTGGAGCGCGGCGTTCTGCCGGCGACGCCCGCCTGATCACACGCGCCGGGTGCAGGTGAGCACGATCGTCGTGCTCGTCGGCACCTTCGCGCCCGCGGCGGCCGACTGCTTCGTCACCGTCCAGTTCTGGGGCAGGACGACCTCGGTGTCCCCTTCGTCCTGGGAGCCGAACCGCACGTCGCCGAAGCCCAGCCGCTCCAGCTCGATGCGGGCCGCCGCCGCGTTCTTGCCGACGAGGTTCGGCACCGCCACGGCCACCGGCGCGGCGGACGTCACCGCGGGCGGCGACGGAGCGGTGGTCGCGGGAGCCGGAGGCGCTCCCGCGGTTGTCGCCGCCGTCGATGCACCGCCGGGAGCCGCCGGACCGCTCACCGCTGGCGTCGTGGGCGCGGCGGTGGGGTCGTCGTCCCGTCCGGTGATCGCGAATCCGGCAAGGACCACCACGAGGACCACCACAACGGCGACCGCGCCGATGATGATCACGCGCCTGCGCCGCGACGGCCGAGCTGGAGAGGTCACCGCCGGATTCTGCCCCGCCGCCCGTGTCACGGCAACGTGAGCGCGGACCCGCCCCGCAACCCCGGCGGCGGCTCCGGGCCGAGGCCGCGGGTCGTCGCCCACCACCGCGCGTACGCCGCGGCAACGTCGGGAGCGACGGGCCGGACCCGGTCGTTCGGGTGGTGCTCCTCGCGGAGCCGGTAGCCGGCGGCGGTCCCGTCGTGGTGTTCGAGGGCGCAGTCGCGGCCCGGGTGGCGCCGGATGCGGTCGGTCACGCCGGGCAGCCGGCGCTCGTGCCAGTCCGCGGCGAGCGCGGGCGCGGCGGCCGGGTCGCGGTAGGCGGCGACCCACGTGGCCTTCAGGCCGAGGAGCAGCTCCACCACCTCGCCGTGCAGCATCCAGCACTCCGGCAGCGACTCCCGGGCGGCGTTGTGCCGGACCAGGATCCCGGTGACCCACGCGGCGAGGTCCTGGAGCATGACGACGGCCCGGTCCGCGTCCACCTCGAACCAGCTCGGCGCGGCGGCCCGCCCGGCGACAGGCACAGCAGCGGTCAGCCGCGTGCTCAGGGCGGTGACGTCGTCGGCGATGCCGGACAGGTCGCTCACCGCGTCGATCACCGTCGCGAGCCGCCGCTCGACGTCGTCGAGGCGGGCCCACAGCCGGGCGGTCCCGTCGTCGCTCACATGTACCACAGCGCCTTGCCGTCCTCGATGGTGACGTTGCCGCCGACGGAGACCGTGATCGGCTCGCTGAACGGCTTCCAGTCCCGGGGCTCCAGGATGTCGAAGGTGTAGTCGTAGCTGATCACCGCCTCGCCCTCGGCGACCGTCTTGACGGCGGCGAACCGCCCGGGCAGGGGCGACAGCGCCAGCTTCGGATAGCGGGTGATCTTCCACGTGATGTTGCGGGTGCTGGTGTACCGGTCCCGCGCGGAGAACGGGCAGTCGTTGCCGCTCAGCAGCGCCGGGTCGGTGTCCGGCCGGAGCACCGCCTGCCGCGCGCAGGCGTCGAGGCGGTCCTTGACCTGCCGCTCGATCTCGGGGAGCAGGTCGTCGCGGAGCCGCGGGGCCGGTCGCACCGTCGTCGTGCCGGCGTCGCCACCGACGGTCAGCGTGACGGGGTCGGCGGTGTAGAGCGGGTCGCCGTCGTACGTGAAGGTGTACGCCCCGGGCGGCGCCCACAGCTTGGCGGTGACCGGCGAGTCGCCGAACTTCTGCTCGGGGTGCGCGGTGACGGTGGCGGCGGCGACCCGCACCTTCGGCAGTTGCTCGCCGTCGACGACGAGCTCCCAGCCGGGCGGGTAGAAGATCCGCCAGCCGGTGAACCAGCCGTCGCGGCCCAGCCCGACCGTGTCGGCGAAGGTCTTCCCGCCGACCTCGTAGGTGACGTCGACGCCGGCCCGGTCCCGGTCCGGCAGCCGGGCCAGTTGCTCGTCGTCGGCGGCGGCGCCGATCCGCACCTCCTTGATGGTCAGGCGGGTCGGCGGGGTGTACCCGGACCCGAGCGCCCCCCGTTCGCACAGCGGCCCTTCGCCGCATGCGACGGCACTGGCGTCCTTCCTGGCGAGGGCGGCGAAGTACTCCCGGACGACCTGTTCCGGCCGGTTGGCGATCCGGTCGGTCGCGCTCGCGGCGAGATACCCACCGACCAGCACGAGCACGGCGACCCCGCCGATGATGAGCCTCCACCGCAGCTTCGGCCGCTCGGCGTCCAATGTGGACGACGCGGACGGCGCGGACGGCGCAGACGGCGCAGACGGCGCAGACGGCGCGGGTCCAGGGTCGGCGGGCGGTCCGGCGGTGAGGGGTCTGCCGCAGGCGCGGCAGAAGCGGGCGGCCGGGCCGACGGCCGCGCCGCAGTGCGGGCACGCCAGCACCGGGGGCGCCGGCGGCACCGGGGGCACGGCCGGCTCGGGCAGGGTCACCGCGGCACCTCCGCGTCGGGCCGGGCTTCCCAGGGCAGGTCGGCGAGCTGCCGGTACGGCTCCATCAGCCCCGCCGGCCGGGTCTCGACCAGCAGCGGCGCGTCGGAGCGGTAGAACAGCCACGCGTGCAGCGGCGGCAGCCGCTGGATCGCCTCGACGGGCAGCACCGGGCGGTACAGGCCGCTGACCGCGTGCTGCCTGCCGATGACGTCGTCGCCGGCCAGCCCGCCGCCGGGGCGCGGCCCGCGCAGCATCGCCGGGGTGGGTTCGCCGCCGGCGTAGTAGGTGACCTGCGGGTCGCGGAACTCGCCGGCCCAGCTGGAGATGTTGCGCAGGTCGTCGCCGTTGCTCATGCCGCCGTAGATGAGCTTCGCGGTGGTGGCGGCGAGGATCGCCTGCTGCTCGTCGGTGCCGTACCGGGCGCGCAGCTGGGCGAGGGACTGCGCCGCCCACAGCGTGATGATGCCGCGGCCGCCGCCCTCGCTGACGAGGCTCGGCAGGCTGCGCAGCGGCGCGATGTTGGCGACCTCGTCCAGGGCGAGGAGCAGCGGGTCGGCGAGCCGCCCGCCGGGCGACCGCGCGGCGATCTCGGCGGCGCGTTGCGCGACGGAGTCGACGAGGCCGACGATCAGCGGCGCGATCGCGTCCTGGTGGTGCGACGGCCCGACGATGAACAGCGTCGAGGAGGTCGCCAGGAAGTGGTCGAGGTCCAGGTCGGTGACGGCGGTCGAGGCGAGGACCGTCGGCTCGGCGGTCGCGTCGAGGCAGTTTCGGGCCACGGAGAAGAAGCTGCCGCGCTCGCGTTCCCCGATCAGCTCGATCGCCTGGAGGTCGTCGCCCCAGCCGCGGGCGGCGCTGTCCGTGTGCCGCAGGATGTCCGCGGGGGTCCGCACGTCCTGATGCGCCAGCCACCGGCGGACCTGGGCGAGGTCGGCGCCGGCGACGGCCGCGGCGTGGAAGACGCCGCGCAGGATGACCGCGGCGCCGGTCCGCCAGTGCTCGCCGTCGGTGACGCCACGGGCGGCGACGCCGGTCATCGCCGCGACCCGCCGGTAGCAGACCGCCGGATCAGCGCAGCCCGCGAGGGGCGACCAGCGCAGCCCGGTGACGCCCGGCTCGGAGCCGAACGGGTCGTACACGTAGATCCTGCCCCCGCGGGCCGCGGCGAGCTGGGCCCGCCAGCCGCCGCAGAAGCGCAGCAGGTCGCCGCGGGTGGAGGTGGCGACGGCCGGTCCGGCCCAGCTCATCAGCGCCGGGATGATGAGGCCGGACGTCTTGCCGTAGCGCGGCGGCCCGATGACACCGACGGAGTCCTCGGGACCGGACCAGCAGCGGCGCAGCCCGTCGCCGGGGTCGAGGCCGAGATAGACCTGCCGGCGGGGCTCGACCTGGAACGGTGGCAGCGGCATCGGCTGGGTCATCGCGGTCACCGGTCCCGGTCGACGGTCGAGGACGGCGCCCAGCCCGGTAGCCCGCGCAGCATCGGTTGGCGGCTGCTCAGCGGGTACCCGCGACCGGGTTGCTCAAGGGCCTCCAGGCGCAGCTCGGTCGGCGGGTGGGTGGCGAGGACCGCCGCGTCCCAGCCGGACCGCTGACCGTCGAACGAGTGCCGCAGGTAGGTGAGCGCCTGGTAGAGCCCGGCGCCGTAGCCGGCCCGGGCGGCGGCCGCGTCGGCCCGGAACTCCGCGGCGCGCCACGTGCCGGCCTGCACGGGGATCACGAAGTAGCGGGTCGTGGCGATCACCGACCAGAACAGGAACCGGATCAGGTAGTGCAGCGGCCGGTTGCGCACCACGCTGAGCAGCCGGGTGGCCAGCTCGTACAACAGATACAGCGGCAGCGTGACGCCCTTGGCCCAGGCGAGCGCGATGGCGTCGCCGTCGCGCCAGTGCGCCAGCTCGTGCGCGATGACGCCGCTGACCTGGTCGCGGTCGTGGTCGAGCTGCTCCAGCAGGCCCTGGTTGACGACGATGTGCCGGATGCCCGCCGCGGCGTTCGCCTCGCGCCGGTCGTCGATCAGCACGCGCGGCACGCTGCGCAGCCCGAGCCGCGCCGCCGCCTCGTGCACCATCGGCATGAGCCACTCCTCCTCGCGCCGCGACAGCCGCCGCGCCCCGGACACCCGCAGCCGCACCGCCTCCGTGGCGGTGGACCAGGCCACGTAGAGCGCGCCGACGAAGACCGCGACCAGCACCTGACCGATCGCGAAGGACACGGGCCACAGGGCGTCGACGTGGTACATGCGCCGCCACGGCTCCGCGAACGCCAGCCAGCCGAGGGTCCAGCCGCCGTTGACCGCGCCGATGATGCCGCCGATGATGCCGCCGATCTGCGCGCTCGCGGTCGGCAGGAGCTCCCCGGCGCTCATCGGCAGCGGCAGCACCCACTGCAGCAGCCTGTCGACCCGCGCGACGACCTGCGGCCCGGCGAACGACCCGTTGAACAGCCCGACGATCCCGCCGACGAACGCCCCGACCGCCGCCATCATGATCGTGAACGGCACGTTGAACCACGCGCCGAAGATGCCGGCCGCGGTGCCGCGCAGGTTGCGCACGACGACCGCCCCGAGCCACGCCCGCGGTCCCGGCCCCCGCCCGAGCGGCCCGGCCTGCGGAAACAGCCGCTCCCCCGGGGCCGGCGCCCGCTGCCCGGGCACGACCGGCGGCCCTTGTCGCGCAACGATCGGCGGCACCGGCTGCGGCGCCACCGGCGACACGGGCCGCGGGACCGCCGGAGGCATCACGGTGGCCGGGGACCCGACAGGCGCGCCGCAGCGCGGACAGCTCACCGCCCCAGCGGGCAGCAACAGCCCACACTGATCGCAATACATGTCGATCGCCCCCGTCGTCGACTGTAGTGATACACGTAACCGCATCGATGCGCCAGATACACAGCGGTACGATGCGGGCACGAAGCGCGGATCCGGGGGGATGCCATGTCCGACTTCTCAGCCGCCGGGGGGCTCGAGCCCTTCGAGTGGAACCACGACGAGGCCATCCGGTATGAGGTGGCGATCGAGCTCATCGGTGAGGCCACGGCCTGCTACACGGCGCTCATCGACCGGGCCCGCACGGCCGGCGACGAGGGCGGTGCGGAGCGGCTCCGGGCGGAGCGGTCCAGGTGCGCCGCCGACCGGCGCCGGCTGAGCCCCACGGACCACGACGACATCGCGCGCACGTCGCACGCCTACGCTCAGCTGATCCGCGAGCTGCGGGAGCGTCTCGGTTGACCGGGCCGGTCGATCCACGCCGCCACCTGCTGACCGACGAGGAGTCCCAGCGTGTCTTCGTCGAGGACATCGTCCCGGACGAGCTGGCCCACGGCGAACCGCAGGCCGAGCCGACGGTGGTGTTCGTCGCCGGTCAGCCCCGCGTCGACACCGTCATCGAGACGACCATGCGGGACCCCGGTGACTTCGCCGAGCCCGCGCGGATGTTCCGTGCAGCCGGGTATCGCGTCGAGGCCGTCATCATGGCCGTCCCCGAGGCGCAGAGCCGCCTCGGGATCGTGGACCGGTATCAGAGCCAGGTCGAGCAGGCGGGCCACGGCCGTCTCACCGCCCGCGACAACCACGATGCTTCCTACCGGGGCGTGCTGGAGGCCGCCAGGGCCATCGACGAGGTCCATCGGGCCGCCGAGGCGATCAGGCGGGCGCGGCACACCGTCGAGGCCCCGTCGTCGGCCGGCGACGGACCCGGGGCACCGGCGCCCGACGCCGGCCGGCCGGAGGCCGGGGCCGGGCGATGACGGCGTGGGAGGGTCCTGTGTGGCTGACGGTGGTGCGGCACGGGCAGAGCGAGGCGAACGCCGCGTTCGCGGCGGCCGAGGCGGCCGGGCTGCTCGACAGCGGGGTCAGCGGGCCCGACGACCGGATCGCGCTGACCGGGCTCGGGCGGGAGCAGGCGGCGGCGCTCGGGCGGTGGCTGGCCGCCGCGGACCCGGGGCAGCGGCCGGAGGTCGTGGTGTGCTCGCCGTACGTGCGCGCGGTGCAGACCTGGCGGGTCGCGTGCTCGGTGGCCGGGGCGCACGGCGTACCGCTGCCGGATGCGACGCTCGACGAGCGGCTCGGCGACCGGCGGATGGGCGAGCTCCAGATGCTCACCGGCGCCGCGATCCGGGCCCGCTTCCCCGCGGAGGCCGCCCGCCGCGAGGCAGTCGGCGACTTCGGCTACCGGCCGCCCGGCGGGGAGTCCTTCCACGACATCGCCGCGCGGGTGTCGGGGGTGCTCGCCGATCTGGAGCGCGACCATCCGGGGCGGCGGACGTGGGTGGTCGCGCACGACGCGGTCGTCCTCGTGCTGCGATTCCTCCTGGAGGGGCTCACGGTCGAGCAGGTCACCGCCGTCATGGCCGGCGGGCCGGTGCTCAACGGCTCCATCACGCAGTTCGACATGACCGGCGGCGTGCGGCGGTTGCGCCGGTACAACGTCGTCGACCACCTCACCGACCCAGGGGGCACCCCGTGACCACACCCGAACCCGACGCCGACGCGGTGCTCGCCCGCGTCACCCCGGGGCCGTTCGACCCCGAGGCCAACGAGGAGTTCGAGCTCACCCGGCGGCTGCTGCTGCAGGTCCTCGGCGTCCACTCCGCCCGTATCTGGGACCTCGAGCACGCCGACCCGCAGGACCCCGAGGCCCTGGCCGCGGCGAACGCCGCGCAGGCGGAGACGGCCCGGCTGGTGCGGACCCTCGACCCCGACGACCGGGTCCGCGTCGCCGAGGTCCGGGCGGCGAGCGCCGCCTTCCTCCGCGAGGCCCGGGCGCGGTGACCGTACCCCCGCCCTCGCAGCTTCCCGAGGAGATGAACGAGGAGATCTTCCGCGGCAGGATCGTCCCGGCGTTCCTCACCGGCCCGCCGGCGAGGGACAACCCGGTGGTCGTCATCGTCGGCGGCCAGACCGGCGCCGGGAAGACCGAGATGACCAAGATGGTCCGGCGGGCGCTCGGCGGGCCGGGCGAGTACACCAACATCGACATGGACCTCTACAACCCGATGCACCCCGGCTTCACCCGGTGGCAGGCCGAGGACCCGGCCACCGCGAGCGCCAAGGTGCGCCCCGACGGCGAGCTGTGGTGGACGAAGGCCCAGCGGTACGCCATCGAACAGCGTCAGAACGTGGTGCTGGAGTCGGCGATGCGGGACCCGTCGGAGTTCGAGGACATCGCGGCCGCCTTCCGCGGCGGGGGCTACCGGGTCGAGGTGGCCCTGGCCGCCGTCCCGTCCGCGCTGAGCCGGCTCGGCGTCCTGTCCCGCTATCACGACGAGGTCGAGACGTCCGGGCAGGGCCGGTACGTCTCCCCCGCCGGCCACGACGCCTGCTACGAGGGTGTGCTCCGCGGCGCGGCCGCCGTCGACGCGGGCGGCCTCGCCGACGCCGCGTTCGCGTTCCGCCGTTCGGGCGCGGCCGTCTACGCCAACCACGCCGACGCGGACGGCACCTGGCGGGCGCCGGCAGGCCTCGCGGCGGCCGTCGAGCAGGAGCGGCAGCGCCCCTGGACGGACGCTGAGCGTGCCGCGTATCAGCAGGCCATGGCCAGGGAGCGAGCCCGCGGCGGCGACGAATGGCGGCCCGAGCTCGACGCCGTCGACCGCCTGGCCGCGCCGCTGCTGCGCGACGGCACCCCCGGCGCCGGGCCACCGGCGGACACCGCCCAGCGGCGGGCCCTGGACGAAGCGGACGCCGTACATCCGCCGACCCCCGACGAAGCGGAACAGGCCGCCGACCCCACCCGGCAGCAGGCCCTCGACGACGCCGTCGGACGCATCCGGCGGGCCCGGGAGGCGCTCGACCAGGTCCGGGCCCACGCGGAGGACCTCGACCGGCCGGGACCCGCCCCCTCGCTCGAATCCGGCGCCGAGCCGCCCGACCCGGCCCCCGAGCGGGAGGCCGAGCCCGGCTGACGCCGTCTCGCCGAGCTGCTCAGGGGCAGCTGATGGAGATGACGACCTGGCGGTTGAGCTGGTCATACCTGGGGTCCGGCGGGGCGGTCGGGTTGGGGTGCGGACCCCAGCCCATGCCCTTCGCGGTCATCGGGTTGCGCGCGCCGAGCGAGACGAGCTCCTGCTTCACCCGGTCGGCGCGGCGCTGCGACAGGTCGCCCCTGCCGTAGTGCGCGACGAAGCCCTGGATCTCCACGACGGCGCGGGAGTTGGCGGTGAGGAAGCCGGCGAGGCCCTTGAGGACGTTGCGGGCCGCGTCCGGGTTGCGGAACTCGGCCTGGTCGGGGATGAAGCCGACCTCGCCGTCGTCCGGCAGGGTCGAGTTGGCGTTGCATTCCAGCAGGATCGCCCCGGCCGGGAAGGCCACGACGCCGACCGACGGGTTCGACTGGACCGCGGCGCTGGTGTTGGGGTCGGGCAGGACGACGGGTTCCTTCACGCCGGCGGCGATGACGATCTCGCGCCACAGGTCCCGCAGGAAGTTGCGGTTACGGTCGTCGAGCGGTGTCTGCGGCGCGGCCGTGTAGCCGATCCCGGACAGGATCACCGTGCGGCCGGTGAGGTCCGGCAGGAGCTTGTCGCGGTGCAGCGCCTCGGCGATGACCTGCGGCTTCTTCGCCGGGAGGTTGCTGGTGCGCAGGTCCATCGGGTCGGTCGTCTGCACGCCGGAGTCGATGAGCACGACGGTGCCACCCTGCCCGGCGGCGCCGGCGGCGACGCTGAGCGCGCCGAGCACGTTGGCCTCCGGCTCGACCGCCTTGGCGGCGGTCGTCAGCAGCTCCCCGACGTCCTTGAGGAACTTGGCCTGCTCGATGTCCGAGTTCTGCCGGGTCTTGGCCGTGGGCGCGAACACCCGGTCGCCGGCCACGCTGGGCCGTCCGTCCACCCGGACGACCGTGATCCTGCCGCAGCCCTGCATCGTCTCCGCGATGAGCTTGCGGACCTCGGCCGGAGGCGCCGGCGTCGGGCTGTTGGCGCGGGCGCCGACCGCGATCGCCAGCCCGGCGTGGGCGGGCTTCGGGCACGTGAACGTGGACTCCTCGCCCAAGAAGTCCTTACGGAACTCACCGCAGCCGGCGGTGACGGTCATGCCGAGCGTTGCGCACATCGCCAGCGCGGCGAGTCGCAGGGACCTGGGTAGCCTCATGGCTGTCTGCTGACGGACCGCGCCCCCGCGTCCGTCAGAACAGCCCATGGCGACCACCGAGGACACGACGTACCCCGCGCTGCTGCGGCGCGGCGACGAGCTCCGGGGGCGACGCGACGGTGAGCAGCGGATTCCGGCGCTGTCCGAGGTCCGCCGCCTGACGCAGGAGTCCGGCGGGCAGGTGACCGTCGGCTATCAGAAGAAGCTGCTGGCGGACTGCGACGGCGAGATCCACGCCCTCTACCCGATGTTCCAGCGCACCGGCCGCGAGGCCGCGCAGCAGCTCGCGCAGCTCGCCGGGCACATCGTGGAGGCGCGCGACGACCTGCGGCGCCGGCAGGAGGACGTCACCGCCGCCGGCGCCGCGCTCACCGACGACGAGCTGCGTCCCCGCAACCCGGAGGAGCAGACCTGGGACCCGCCGAAGCTGCGCGACCGGCGCGAGGTGGCCCGGTCCCGGCGGATCAAGCTGGCGCAGGAGGCCGCCGAGGCCGCCCGTGACCGGCTGCGGCAGTGGCGCGCCCAGCACGCAGACGCGGTGCGGCGCCGGGACGAGGCGCTCGCCGGGTTCGTCGTCCAGGCCCGCCGGATCGCGGAGCTCCACCACCGGCGCATCGCGACCTACCTCGACGCGCTGGCCCGCACCCACCCGGACGGCAGGACGCTCTACCCGCTGCTGACCCTGCCCGAGGTCCCGCTCCCCGCGTGGGTGCGTGACCTGGACCCGACCGACGACCCGTCCCGAGAGCTGGAGCAACCGTGAAGCACTGGCAGGAGTGGCTGCGATCCGTGAAGCTCGCGCGGATCGGCCGTCAGCTGACGAAACTCAACAAGCCCCGGGTGCTGCCGATGACCGGCGAGGCGGAGCTGCGCACGCGCGTGGAGCGGCTGGTCCACAGCGGGCGCCAGCGCAACGACCCGGCCACCATCGAGGCGATCGGCCAGGTCATCGAGTCGCACATCATCGAGCTGCAGGTCGGGATCGACCGCCAGCGCAAGGCCGAGGACGTCGAGCTGGGGAAGCTCGAGGCGAAGCTCGGCGGGTTGCGCGCGCAGTGGAAGGACGAGTCGGACCGCCTGGACGAGGCGATCAAGCTGCTGGCGTACCAGCGCCGCGGCGCGATGCGGGAGGTCGAGGACCGCGACACGTCGATGCCGGCCGGGTCCGACGGCGTCGAGGAGGACGGCTACCAGCACGGCAACGTCGGCGAGTTCGCCGGGCGCAACTGGGGCGGCCGGATCATTCTCTACGTCGTGCTGATCCTGGCGATGGTCGCGGACCTCATCACGTTCCGCCAGGTCGTCGAGCGGCTGACCGACGACACCATGGTGCTCCCGCTGGTGATCGCGCTGACCGGGGCGACGACGTACGTCGCGCACCTGGCCGGCACCTTCTTCAAGAAGAACCGGCTGCGCCGGCGGAGGATCGGCCAGAGCCTCGGCGGCTGGTCGCTCACCGGGACGTGGGCCGGGATGGGGATCGGCGCGTTCCTCGTCCGGCTCTTCGCCCCCGCTCCGATCGCCGTCAGCGCCGTGGACGCCTTCATCGCCTCGGGCTCCTCGACCGCCACCGACGACAAGGCGCTGCTGAACGCCTCGATGATGGGCCTGCTGTACCTGCTGACCGGCGCGATCGCCCTCGCCGCCGGATATCTGGGGCCCCGGTCGGAGATCGAGCAGTTCAAGCGGGCGGACCGCAAGATCCGCCGGCGCGGGCCGCGCCTGTCCGGGCTCCGGCGGGACGCCGCCGAGGCCGACGCGCTGCACACCGAGCTCACCGCGCTGCGGGCGGCCCGCGTCGACCAGTACACCGAGGAGATCCAGCGCTCGAAGGCGGCGGCCATGCGGCTGAAGGCCGAGGTGGTCGTCATCGCGCGCAGCCTCCTGCACGACGGCCAGCAGGGCTGGTTCCGGCGGCTCGTCGGCGGGCGGGGCGCGTCGGCCGACCCCATCGCCGGTGAGTTCACCGTCGAGATCGAGAACCCCGCGGGCGCGGCGCCGTCGAAGCCGGGCATCCCCCGGCGGCGGCGGGACGCCACCGGCACCGCCAAGGTGCACCACCCGTCTCCCTGGGACGGCGGCGGGACCTACTCGGGCCAGCGGCGCTACGACAACGGCGGCGGCGGGACCGTGTACCACCCGCAGCGCGACGACGGCCCGACGGTGCCCGTGAGCCGCCTCGACGACGACGCCACGGTCCACATCGAGTACGGCGGCGAGGACGACGGGCGGGGTGCCCACCGGGCCGGCTGAACGTCAGCGGGCCCGCCGCCAGCTCACCGACTCGACCGAATACCCGTACGCCGCGAGGGTGGCCTCCACCGCCCGCTTGGTGTCCGGGTTGTTCGGCACGCCCACCCACCACGCGTGCCCGTCCGGGGACGTCTCGATCTGGATCGGCGGCTCGGCCGGCTCGCAGTCCACATAGGACGCGTAGCGCTCCTGTGCGAGCGGCGTCTGCAGCCGAAGCCGCTGGTTGGCGGAGCCGCGCCAGATGAGCTTCGTCGGGGCCGTGGCCACGTACCGGCCGGTGACCAGGACGTCGGCGAGCGCGGCCGTGCGGCGCTGCGCCGCGTCCAGCTCAGGCGGCTCGTAGCCGGTGTAGAGCATGATGTCGAACGCCGCCGCGGCGGCCGCGCGCAGGTCCCGCACCCCGCGCAGCAGGTCGCCGAGCGGCCCCGCCTGCTCCAGCGGCTCGCCGCCGCTGACCGTGATCCCGTCCGCGCCGGCGTCGATCGCCCGGCGCACGTCGCGCAGCAGGGTCCCGACGCCGACCTCGAGCCCGGCGCCGGGATCCCAGGTGTCCTTCGCGATGCAGCCCGGGCAGCGCAGGGGGCAGCCCTGCACCCACACGCCGAGCCGGACGCCGTGTCCGAGCGCCGTGACCGGGAAATGCGAGCGGGTGACCCGCAGGGTGGCGCTCACGCCGCCGCACCGTCCCCGACCGGCTCCGGCTGCGGCTGCGGCTCCGGCTGCGGCTCCGGCACGGCCGCCGGCACCGGCGCGGGCTCCGGCGCCGGCCGGGGCGCCGGGAGGGCGGTGCGGCGGTTCCGGCGGCGCATCACGGCCTCGGTGAAGGTCGGGTCGGCGACCGCCTCGATGAGGCCCTGGTAGTAGGCGTCCTCGGCGGCGAGGTACGCGTGCTGGATGGCCAGCTCCCGGTCCGGCTCCGGCGCCGGCGGGTCCTCGTCGGGCTCGTCGCCGATCCCGCCCCGCATCGGGCCGACCGTGGTGGCCCGGTAGTCGCCGTTGATGCGCGTCCCCATCCGCTGGCTCAGGTGGACGGTCCGGTTGCGCATCTGCCGGCTCCGCGCGAACGCCTGCTGAAACGGGTGCCGCTGGGCGAGCCCGAGGATGTACGCCATCGCGCACGCCAGGAACAGCACGACGTCGAACACGACGATCAGCGTCGCCGGGGTGAGGCCGAGCGCCGCGGAGCGGGACGCGCCGACGACGCCTGCGCCGGCCGTGACGCCGTGGTCGAACAGCCGCGCCGCGAGCAGGCCGAAGCCCAGGATGATCGCCAGGGTCGGCACCAGGAGCAGGAACGTCAGCGCGCCCATGACCCGGTCGTAGCCGGTCGCGTGCCGGTTGCGGAAGAGCTGGCCGGACACCAGCGGCCCCACGATCGTCAGGCCGGCCATCGCGAGCGTCATCAGCAGCGTCGTCGTGCCGCCCAGCCCGGTGACCGGAAGGTACGTCTGCGTGACGTAGTGCTCGATCTCGAAGACCACGGCCGTCAGGAAGAGCACGATGAGCACCCGCCAGATCAGGGGCATCGGCGGCGCCTCCCCCTCCCAGACCGGATGATCGAGCGGCGGCAGCTCCAGGGCGTCGGCGTTGATGTTGCGCCGGTGCATGAACGCGCGCAGCGAGTCGTCCTCGCCGAGCTGGTCGCGGGCGGCGACGCGGGCCATCCGGTCCCGGGCCGCGCGCATGGTGCGGTCCGAGTCCCGCACCACCAGGTGCAGGTCGGCGAGGCGGGCGTCGGTCAGCTTCTGCCGGTCGCGGTGCTCGTGCACGGCCGACTGGCACTGGTGCCGCAGGCCCAGCACGTACTCGGGGTCCAGCACCGCGTCCGGCGGGTCGTTGTCGTGGCCGAACGACCAGCCGTCGTAGAGATACTTCCGGCCGTCCGCGAGACCCTGCCGGCGGGCCTCCTCGGCGAGACGCTCGGCGTTGACCCGCGGGTCGACAGCCGGCTCGGGCAACGGCAGCAGCAGGCCCGCGTCGGGGTCGCGGAAGACCGCGAACGCCTGCCGGAGCCGGCGCGCCAGGAGCTGGAGTGGGTTCACCTGTCCGTCACTTTCTCTAGTGGAGGCACACAGCTGTCACCACAGTTCTGGCGGACGGGAATTCCGGACCGGAGACGACGGGAGGTGGGGGCGGCGCATGACTGAGCCTGAGCAGGCCGGCGGCCTCGCTGAGACACTGCTCGACCCGGGACGGGTGCGACGATTCCCGCCGCGGGCACCCCGCGGCGACGCCCAGCTGGCGGTGACGCTGCTGGACGAGGGCCGCGAGTGGCCCGACGCGGCCGCCGACGCCCTCGACTGGCCCGACGGCGGCCTGCCCGACGCCCTCACCGGGCGGTACGAACTGATCCGCCCCTTGGACGGCCCGTCCAGCCAGGCCGACCTGTTCCTGGTGCGGGAGCGCGACAGCGGCGCCGAGCGGGTGCTCAAGCACTACCGCGAGGCCCACAGCCCGCATCCGGACCTGGTCGCGTTCCTGTCCGCCCCGCAGGACCGGGTCGTGCCGTTCCGCGAGTTCGGGCCTCGCTATGAGGTGATGGACCACGTCCCGGCCGGCTCCGTGCTCGGCTATCGCGAGACGCACCCCGCCGGGTTCGACTTCGCCGCCCTGCACGAGATCGTGCAGCAGGTCTCGGCGGCCCTCATCAGCTTGCACCGTCGGGGACTGGTGCATCGGGACGTGAAGCCGGCCAACCTCCTGCTCCGCTCCGGCGACCCGCTCGACGTCGTCCTCATCGACTTCGGCCTGGCCGGGCCGGCCGGCCGGATCCAGCTGGACGACCGGATCAATCCTGCCTACCAGGCGCCCGAGTCGATCCTCGTCGACGACGTCACCGAGGCGGCCGACTGGTGGGCGCTCGGGATGACGATGCTCGAACTGGCCTCCGGCCAGCACCCGTTCACCTACCTTCCGGCGGCCTCGATCAAGCTGTACTACGGCCGGTCCCACACCGTTGACGTGGGCGGCGTACCCGACGGCGACCCGTCGGGCACGTCCCAGCGGCCCGACCGGCTCCGCATGCTCTGCCAGGGGCTGCTGTGCTCCGACCCCCACCGCCGCTGGGGCGAGGAGGAGGTCGGGCAATGGCTCGTCGGCGAGGACCCGCAGCTGCCGCCGACCGCGGCGACCTGGCCCGCGCCGACCGCGACGGACGTGCCGGACGCAGCAACGCCCTTCGTGTTCCGCGGAACCGAATTCCGCTCGCGCGCCGACCTCGCACAGGCGATGGCGACCGAATGGGCGCTTTCGGTGAGCGTGTTCTTCTCCCACGACGGCGCCCTCGACCGGCTCCGGGAGTGGCTGGAGCAGTTCACCGACGACGAGGCCGATCAGACCCGCAGGATCGTCGACGGAGTGCGGCTGGAGACCACCGAGAACGCCGCGGACGCGGAGCCCGCGGACGTGCGGCTCCTGCGCGTCCTGCGGGCCCTGGATCCGACCCGCCCGGCGTTCTACCGCAACCGCGTCATCTCCCGGGACGGCCTGGCATTGATCACACACGGGGCGTTCGCCAACGAGGGCAACACCGCGTCTGTGCTGGGACAGCTGTGGAACTACCAGCTGCTGCCGATCTTCGACACCGCCACGCCGATCGACGATCCCTTGCACCGCGACAGCGGGCGGCAGGCACTCACCGAGCTCGACCGGGAGTGGCGCGAGGAACGGCGCCGGTGGGCCGACCGGGTGGATGCGGTGCGCGACGATGAGGCCCGCGAACATCTGCGGCGCCCCGATGTCGAGGCCACCGGACTCGCGCTCGCGCTGCGGGCGGTGCTGCGCCGTCCCGTCGACCTCGACGCGGCGCGCCGGGCCGTCCGCGAGGCCAACGCCGCCCTGGCCGCGCCGATGCCCTGGTTCAGCGCCCTCGCGGCCCGCGACGACCTGGTGTGGGTGGCGCTGCTGCTCGGCGGCCACGCGACGGCCCGGGCGCAGACGGCGGCCGCCGAGATTGAGACGCGGCTGGCCCTCGACAGGGTGCTGCACATGAGCGCGAGCTTCCGGGAATGGTCCCGGCGGCAGAACCGGCCGGCGGCGCTCGGCTGGGCCGTCGGTGGGGTCTGCCTCTTCGCCGTTGTGTGGGTCGCGCTCATCGTCGCCGCGGACGCCGCGAACCGGGCCGGCGACGTCGCCGTCGGGCTCGCCTGGGTCGGCGCCGCCGTCTGTCTCGCCGTCTCTCTGGTCGCCGAGTGTTTCCTGGCGGCCGAGATCGGCGGGCGGTTCCACCGGCGGTACTCCATCCCGGGGGCCGGTGCCATCGCGCTGCGCCCGGTCGGCCGGTGGATGCAGCGCTCGTCGCTGCTGGCCGCCGGTGTCATCGCGCTGGCGCTGGCCGGCGTCGGCCTGTTCGCGGTCCAGCTGCCGCAGGCCGTCGCCGTCTGCACCACGGCGGCGCACCTCGTCTGGGTCGTGCGGCGCGGTCAGGCGTGGCGGCGGCAGATCGAGGACGAGGACCGCCGCGTCGCCGAGGAAGAGCTGAACAACCCGTCCATCCCGGGCATTCGAGTCGGAACGATCTGAGGAGCGGATACATGAGTGGTGGAGAGATCGTGGTCGCCCCGGCGGTGATGGTGATCGGCCCGGCCGTCGCCGCCGCCGCGCTGGTCGTCATCGGCGCGGCCGTGGCCGCCGCCCTGGTGATCAAGGCCGCGCAGGCGGGCACCGCCGCGGGCGGGCGCGCGCTGGAGCAGTTCGGTGCGGCGATGGAGGAGGCCGCCGACGCGCAGGACGACCGGGAGATGCGCAGCCGGCTGTGGGGGCTTGCCGCCGGTGCGGTCGTACAGGCCAACACGGAGGTGCGCCTGCTGTCGGCCCGCGCCGCGCGGGTGGGCGCCCGGGTGCCGATGCCCTCGCCGTACGACCTGAACGGCCGCGGCCTTGCCGACGTCCGCGCGTGGGTGGCCCGGGTGCAGGAGGAGCTCGCCGTGGCCCGGGCCGCCGTCGAACGCTGCGAGACCGAGCGCGAGCAGCGGACCCTCCTCGCGCAGCTGCCCGCCCCGGCCACCACCACGGTGACCGCCGCGGAGCTGCTCACCCGTTACCAGGCCGTGCTGGACCGCCGCCGGGCGCAGCGCGACGGGCAGCGCCTGCCCGTGGCGGCGCCGGTGCCGGTCGCGCCCCGCGCCGACCAGGACCGGGTCCAGGCCCACATCGACGCGATCCTGACCCGCCTCTCGCCCGACGCCAACGCCACGGAGCGGGAGCAGGCGATCCGGCTCGCGGCCGTCACCTCCTCTCAGAGGAACGCCAGTATGAGCAGCACGTTCGTCGAGGCCCTCGCCGAGACCGTCGACAACGAGATCAACCCGCGGGTCGCCCGCCGCATGGAGGCCGCCCGCCTGCTGGTCGGGCTGGAGGAGCCGCTGGTCACCGACGTGATCAGCAAGACCGCGACCGTGCCGCAGTGCGCGCGGTCGATCGAGCGGCTCCGGGCCGTGGTCGCCGGCAACGCCGACCTGACCGCCGCCGACCGCCGCGACGCGGACAGCACCCTCGCCTGGGTGCAGCGTGAGGTCGACCGCCTCCGCCTGCTGGAGGCGCTCGCGGAGACCTTCACCGGGCTCGGCTACGCGGTCAGCACCGGCATGGAGGTCAACCACACCACCGCCCTGTCCGTGGCGCGCGGCTCGTGGAACGCCGAGCACAGCGCTGACGTCTGGGTCGACGAGCAGGGCCAGGTGCGCTGGCAGATGCTCCAGCACCAGGCGGGCGCCGGCGCCGAGGCCACCCGCTGCACCGACCTCAACGAGAGCATGCGGCAGGCCGGCGAGGCCCTCGCGGCTCGCGGCTTCGAGGCGAACGTCCAGGTCCCCGCAGAGCTGCGCAAGTCGATCAACGTAGCCGGCTCGACGAACCGGCAGCGCCGGCCCGACGACGCGGCCGCGCCCAAGTACCGCACGGTCGACGGCTCCGGGAGGTAGTCATGACACTGCAGGTATCCACCCGCAAGCAGACGGCGTTCCTGCCGGGCTACCCGTCGTTCGCGCAGGAGCTCGCCGGGACGCTCGCCGCGCACTCCCAGTACGTCCTGTACGGCAACATCCGCGACCTGTACATGGTCCCGGACCAGACGGGGCGCGCGCCCGACGGGGTGCGGCCCGAGCCGCTGCTGGAGGTGCTGTGGCGGGCGCTGCGGCCCTCCGGGTACCGCTGCCTGATCGTCTCCGACCAGGTCGACGGCATCTCCGTGTACCCGCCCGACAACGCCGACGCCCGCGCGGCCGCGGACCAGCTGCTCGGCCGGACGATGGTCGGCAAGAAGCAGACCCTGGAACGGCTCCGGACCTGCATGGCCCGCGTGGTCGGCGGCTCGGAGCCACCGCCGATCAACGCCGACGCGATCCAGGCGGAGCAGAAGCAGGACGCGACGCCCGACAGCGGGGCGAAGCACGTGCGGGCCGCGTTCGTCATCGACTACGCCGCCCGCATCCCCCGCAGCCCGACCGGGCTGGAGAACGACGAGCGCGACTTCTTCCTGTTCGCGCAGAAACTCGCGGCGACCGCGGGCACCCGCCACGGCGGGCCACCGGACCGCACCATCGACCTGTTCAACCCGGTCATCTGGCTGACCGAGGGGGAACGGGACCTGCCGGCGTGGCTGGCGATGGGAATGGAGCGGGTGCGCACCATCGCGCTGGCCAACCCGGGCCTGTCCGATCGGACGGCGGCCGCCCGGTTCTTCGCGCCGATCGTCACCAAGAACGTGCCGCCGCCGAACGACCCCGACGTCAACCGCTTCGCCAAGCGCACCGACGACATGACGGTGCACGCGATGCGGGAGATCGCGCGGCTCGCCGCCGACCGGGCGATCCCGCTCGGGCAGATCGACGACGCGATCCGGATCTACAAGATCGGTGTGGACAAGAACCCGTGGCGCGAGGACACCATCCGGGAGCAGATCCTGCGCGGCCAGAAGGAGATTCCGGAGCTGATCTTCGGCCAGGAGGCCGCGGTCGTCAAGGCGTTCGACATCCTCAAGCGCGCCGCGCTGGGCCTGTCCGGTGCGCAGGCGGCCAGCTCCGCGAACCGGCCGCGGGGCATCCTGTTCCTCGCCGGCCCGACCGGTGTCGGCAAGACCGAGCTGGCCAAGCAGATCGCGACGATCCTGTTCGGCGACCCCGACGCGTACCTGCGCTTCGACATGTCCGAGTTCTCCGCGAGCCACTCCGCCGACCGGCTCACCGGCGCTCCCCCCGGGTACGTCGGCTTCGAGGCCGGCGGCGAGCTCACCGGCGCGATCCGGCGCAAGCCGTTCTCGGTCGTGCTGTTCGACGAGTTCGAGAAGGCGCACCCGCAGATCTTCGACAAGTTCCTGCAGATCCTCGACGACGGCCGGCTCACCGACGGGCAGGGCACCACCACCTACTTCACCGAGTGCATGCTGATCTTCACCTCGAACCTCGGCATCTTCCGCACCATCCCGAACACCAACCAGAAGGAGCAGCTGGTCTTTCCGGGCACCCCGCACGAGGAGGTGGAGCGGACCGTGCTCGCCGCGATCCAGGAACACTTCACCATGGTGCTCGGCCGCCCGGAGCTGCTCAACCGGTTCGGCGACAACATCGTCGTCTTCGATTTCATCAACGCCGAGACCGCCCGCGGCATCCTCGCCCAGCAGCTCGGCAACGTCCAGCAGCGGCTGGCCCGGGAGAACGGCATCGACCTGCGGCTGGGGGGCGATGCACTGCTGCGGCTCGACGAATGGTGCACCAGCGAGGCGACCCTCGCCAACGGCGGTCGCGGCATCGGCAGCGAGGTGGAGAGCAAGCTCATCAACCCGCTCGCCCGCTACCTGTTCGACAAGCAGGTCAAGTGGGGCACTGTCGTCGTCAGCGACATCAAGGCGGACAACGGCGTGGTCACGCTGATCGCGAGCCACGACTGATGAGCGGCGACGATCAGTTGTGGTGTCGCGTGTGCGAGCAGCTGCGGCCGGCCGACCTCATGTTCTGCCCCGAGCACTCCGGGGTCGAGCTGGTGGATCCGCCCGCGGCGGAAGGCGGCACGGGGCAGGAGCAGACGCAGGAGGAGCTGGCGTGTCCCGTGGACGGCGAGCTGCATCCGGCCGGCCTCATCTTCTGCCCCGACCATCACGGGGCAGAACTGGTGCCGCCGCGACCATCATCGGCGGCAGACGACAACGGACCACAGGACGGCGACGACAGCGAGCCGGACCAGCGGCGCACCGTCTGCTGGAAATGCGGCACCCGGGCGGTGGACGCCACCAATGACGCTTGCGCCAGGTGCCACGAGAGCCTGGTCCCACCCGCCCTGGTGATCGATTTCCCGGACGGCCCGGTGGTGCTGACCGCGCCGGGCATGTCCGCCGACCTGGGGCGGGCCGGCACGCACAGCCACGTCTTCGCGCGCTACCCCAACGTGTCCCGCTGGCACGCGACGGTCACGGTCGACGGCCAGGGCGACGCGTGGATCACGCCGAACCACGCGGCGCCGAACGGCACCTTCGTCAACGGCGACGAGATCGTGCACCGGACCGCGCTGGCCCCCGGTGACGAGCTCCGTTTCGCGGCGGGCGAGGGGGCGCGCCTCGGGCCGGTCAGCGACCGGATCCGGCAGCCGCGCCGCGAGCCGGAGCCCGCGCCCGGGTCGTGATGGTCACAGCGAAGCAGGACGCCGTCACCCGCTGGGAGAGCGAGTCAGGCCGCCCGTACACGGGCGGCCTGAGCTGAGGCGTCTACTTCGGGGTCGTCGGTGAGTCCAGCCAGGTGTTGATGAGCGTGGTGAAGTCCTTGCCGGTCTGCTGGTTGACGAAGGCGATGAACGACGCCCGGTCCTGACTGGTGCCGCGGTGCCGCTGCGCCCACTCGCGGGCGAGCGCGAAGAACGCGTCGTCGCCGAGTTGCTTGTGGATCTGGTGCAGCATCAGCGCGGGGCACATGTAGACGTTGCTCTCCGCGAAGTTCTCGGCCTTCGGGTTCCCGGGCGGGCCGAGCCTGCCGCGCAGCCGGCTGTCGACGCCGCGGGCCCACTCCTCCCACTGCTTCGCCGTGATCTTGTCCCGCTCGTTGGCGTACAGGTGCTGGGCGTACGTCGCCCAGCCCTCGTTGAGCCACAGGTCCTTCCACGTGGCCGGCCCGACCGCGTCGCCGAACCACTGGTGGGCGTACTCGTGCAGCAGGTCGTCCTCGAAGTACTTCGCGAACTCGGCCGGCTTCGTCGTGCCGTAGTCGGGGGTGCCCATGGTGATCATCTGCTGGGTCTCCATGCCCGACTCCGACGGCACCATGACCACGCCGGCGCTGGCGAACGGGTACGGGCCGAACCGCTGCTCCAGCCAGGCGAGCTGCTGCGGGCCCTTGCGCAGCGACGGCAGCAGCTTGTCGTCGACACCCTTGCGGAACCAGTACGTGACCGGGATGCCGCGCGGCCCCTCCGCTGTCTCCTTCTGGTACCGGCCGACCGCCAGGGTCGTCAGGTAGGTCGCGACCGGATCGGCGGACGCGTAGCGGAAGGTGGTGCCCTCCTGGGCTTTCGCGGTCCCGGACGCCACCGCGGCCCATCCCTCGGGCACCGTGACGGCGATGTCGTACAGCGCCTTGTCCGAGGGATGGTCGTTCGCCGGGTACCAGGTCGACGCGCCGTACGGCTCCTGCATCGTCCACAGCCCGCCGTCCTTGGTGACGGTCAGCCCGAGCGGCTCCACGTCCCCCCGGTGCGACGGCATCGGCACCGTGACCGGCGTCCCATGATACTGCACGACGACGGTGGCGAACGCGTCCTTCGCGACGGTGCCGGGCACCGTGAGGTCGTTGTCGGCGACGGTACCGGCGGCGGATGCCCCGTTGAAGGTCACACCGTCCACCGTGTACGCCTGCGAGAAGTCCAGCCGGACCGAGGTCAGGTCGCTCGCCGCCCGGAGCCGGATGGTCGCCTTCCCGGTCAGCGTCTTCGTCTCCGGCGCCCACGACAGCTCCAGGCCGTAGTGCAGCACGTCGACCCCGGCGTTGCCGTACGACGGGTAGAGCGGATCGGCGACGGGTGCCGACCTCCCGGCCGCCCAGCTCGCGTAGTCGGGCCCGGCGGGCGCCGAGCTGACCGGTGCGCCGGTGGTGGCGCCGGTGGACGGGGGCGTGTCGGGTGAGCAGCCGGCGATCAACGCCAGCACGGGTACCGCGAGAAGGAGGGGTCGACGCACCGCAAGATCGTAAACAGGCCACCGGTCCGCCCGCTGTCCCGCGAGGTGACAGACCTGTGGAGGTTCGGTGACCGTTCCGCCCGTCAGGTGCCGGCCCGACCGGCCACCGCCGGGCAGATCCCGCCCGGCCCGCGCTCCTCCTCACCCCGCCGGATCCGCTCCGTGCGCATCGCGAGCGCTTCGAAGACGGTGGATTGCGCCGCCGCCGTGCGTTCTCTAGTACAAAATATAGATATCTGACGATACCGTGGCACCCATGGTGACACTGTTTCCGTCCCGGCGCGCGATGATGCGCGCGCTCGCCGTCCTGGTGGGTGCCGCCGCCGTGATCGTCCCGGCGACCGCCGCGCTCGCGGCACCCACGTTCAAGGTCCCGTTCCCCTGCGGCCAGGTGTGGTCCGGCCAGACCCGCTCCGACCACAGCCCCGCCAACGCCATCGACTTCAACCGCGCCAACGACGACGGCGACCCCGTCGTGGCCAGCGCGTCCGGCACCGTCGACCGGGTGACCGACCTCGGCGGCACCAGCTACGGCAGGTACGTCCGGATCGACCACGGCGGCGGGTACACCACCTACTACGCCCACCTGAGCCGCTTCAACGTGTCCGTCGGCCAGACCGTGCGGTACGGCCAGGTCATCGGCTACGTCGGCACGACCGGCGGCTCGACCGGCCCCCACCTGCACTACGAGCAGCGCTCCGGCGGCACCGCCGTGAAGATCAGGTTCAACGGCACGCAGGCGCTGTACTGGGGCACGAAGAACTACACCAGCGACAACGGCTGCACGTCCGGCGCCGGCAACGGCACGGTGAACACCTCCGGCACGCCCCTGACCGTCCGGTCCGGCCCGGGCACCAACCACTCCCCCGTCGACACGGTCGCCGACGGCGCGCGGGTGACGATCGCCTGCCAGACGACCGGCACGACCGTCGACGGCACGTACGGCACCAGCAACATCTGGGATCGCATCGGCTCCGGCCGCTACATCGCCGACGCCTACGTCCTCACCGGCTACGACGGCTACATCCCCGGCGTCCCACGCTGTTGACGGCGACCCGGCACGCTCCGGCGTGCCGGGTGGTCGCACGCCCCCGCCGACCGGGGCCTCAGCCGGCGGGGACCATCGGGAACGACTCCGCGGCAGGGCACGGGTCCGGCCCGGCGAGCGGGATCTCCGCGGTCAGCGTCGTTCCCTGCGCCGGCGGGCTGACGACGCTGAACCGGCCGCCCAGCGCCTCGACCCGGTCGCGCAGGCCGACGAGCCCCGTGCCGCCGTCCGGCTTGGTCCCGCCGACACCGTCGTCGCAGACCGACAGCCAGGCGCGCCCCTCGTCCGCGCCCACCGTGACGTAGGCGACCGACGCCTGTGCGTGCTTGGCGACGTTGGTCAGCGCCTCCGAGACCACGTAGTACACACCCACCTCCACCCGCTCGGGAAGCCGGTCCGGGACCTGCAGCCGCAGCTCGACCGGCACGACGCTGCGCCGGGCGAGCGTGCGCAGCATCGGGCAGATCCCGCCCTGGCTCAGCAGGGCCGGGTGGATACCGCGGGCGAGGTCGGTCATGCTCTCGTGGATCTCGGTGAGGCTCCGGACCGTGTCGGACAGCAGGTGCCGCACCTCCCGCGGGTCGTCCGATGCCAGGTCCTCCGCCATGCGCAGCCGCAGGGCGAGCGCGACGATGCGTTGCTGCGGCCCGTCGTGAAGGTCGCGTTCGATGCGGCGCCGTGCCTCGTCCGCCGCGGCGACCAGCCTGCCGCGGGACGCGATGAGGCGCCCGCGGTTCTCGGTGTTCGCGATGGCGGTGGCGACGAGCTCGGTGAAGGCATGCAGGCGTCGCTCCGCGTCGGCGGGCACCGGCTCCGGCCTGGCGGACAGGACCAGCGTGACCCCCCAGAGCTCACCGTCGACCACGATCGGCACGCCGAGGCCGCGGCGGAAGCCGCGGGCCCGCAGCTCCACGGCGATCGGCCCGGTGGCGGAGTCGTAGTCGATCCGCGCCGTGCGGCGGGTGCGCAGGATCGTGCTGACGATGTTCTCGCCCGCGATGGGCAGGCTCGGGTATTCGGGCAGCAGCCGCCCGTCCGTGTCCCGCTCCGAGACCGCCGCGACGGTCTGGTCCGGCTCGTACCGCAGCAGCGCGGTGTGGAACCCCCGGAACAGGCGGTGCAGCTCGGCCGTCACCGCCGCGAAGACCTCTCCGGGCGGCCCGCCCGTGGCGACCAGCGTGGCCACCCGCCGCAGTGCCGCCTGCTCGGTCAGCAGCGCCTGGGTCGCCTGCTGGCTGGCCCGGAGGGTGCCGATGAGCTCCTGGCGGTCCACGGCGGTGCGGACGGTCTCCTCCAGCGCCGGGCCGAGCCGGTCGCGGAGACGGTGCAGCGTCGCCGGCGGGGTGTCGTCCGGGACGACGAGCCGCAGCAGCCGGCGCCCCCCGGCGGGTTCGAGCACGGTCGTGCCGGCGACCTCGGCAGGGCCCGGCGCGGCGCCTGCCTCGATCGACACGTGGGAGAGCCCGAGCCGGGCCGCCAGGCACTGCGATCCGGCCCGGAGCCCGGACGCCAGGTCGTCCCGGCCGTGGACGCGGTGAGCGACCTCGGCGGCGATGTCCGCCTCGTCCGCCCGCTCCTGCGCCTCCAGCGCGCGCTCCCGGGCAAGGTCGGCCAGCCCGCCGCTGGCCAGCGCTATGATCCCGAACACCAAGGCCCGCTGGAGGTCCTGCGCCGCGGTCAGGTGCAGCCCGCTCGGAGGCATGTGGACGAAGTTGAACACCACCGCGCTGGCCAGCGCGACACCCAGGCCGAGCCGGGCGCCCCACACGGTCGTCAACGCCACCACGCCGAGCATGTACACGACGGCACTCGGCTGCCCCTGCGGGTGAGCGGCATGCAGCAGCCCGACCACGACCGTCTCGACGGCGACGACCACCACCGCGACGGCGATGCCGATCGCGAGCGGCGGCGGCGGGGTCGGCAGCAACCACGTCATGAGCCGATGCCGGACAACGCTGGTCACGGTCATACGGCCTCCCGGTCGGCGAGGTCCTGGGTCCGGGACCGGGCCGGGCCCGCGCCGGTCCGACGTGCACACGTCCGACCGTTCGCCTTGCCGGCGACGGTCAACACCACCCGATGCGGGTGACATCGCACCACCCGCTCCGGCGCACTTCGGCCCCTCACCGCCCGGCACCCGCACCGAGCCGGACGACCTCACCCCCTGCCCCGGCCGGAGGCGGGTGACCACCGCTGCGGCGGAGCGGGGAAGCCCACCGCGCCCAGGCAGGTGGATTCCGGCCGGAAGGCTTCGTCGGGCGCCGCTGACGAGCCCGTACGATGGCGGCGGCCGGCGCCCCCACCTGGGGCGCCGGCGGCGGACCGGCCTGTTACCAACGGATGAATACGAAGGGTTGTGGCAGATCTCCGACACCGCCGCGCCCCTGCGGGCTGCCACCATTCGGACCATGGGACGGTGGGGGGCGCGGCCGGCACGGGTGGGGCTCGCCGTCCTGCTCCTCGCGGCGTTCCTGCTCACGCCGCTGGCCAGGGCGCAGTCGGCGCATCTGGCGCTGGGGCACCCAGACAGCCCGTCAGCGGCGGCCGGGCACGACCATCACGGCGCCGCCGGCGAGCACTCCCATCAGCACCACCACAACGTGCTGCACACCGCCGGGGCCCCGACGCAGCCGCAGCAGCCGAAGCTGCCCGCCGGCTCCGAGACCGTCACCGTGGTGCCGGCCGGCGTCGTCGCCGAGCCCGCACCGCGGACGACCCAGGGCCGGGACACCGGCCGACCTCGGCAATCGCACCTCCAGGTGTTGCGGATCTAGGCCGGACACGGCGCTCGCGACGTGTCCTGACCGGCCCCACACACCTGGAGCTCCCACATGCCCGCAACCGCCGACCGGCGGCCGACGCACCATGTCCCCGAGGCCCCCGACACCGCAACCCACACCGACAACCACGCACCGGTCGCCCCGCCGCGCGGCTACCGGCTCGCCCACGGCAGCCTCGCGCAGCGGTGGAACGGGCGCGACAACGGCATCGGCGCCATCCGGCTCGGCCTCGCCGTCGCGGTCGTCGTCGCCCACGCCACATCCCTCGGCTTCGGCTGGGAGGACCTGGGGCAGAGCCTGTTCGCGGGCCAGACCAACGTCGGCACCCTCGCGGTCTTCGGCTTCTTCGTCCTGTCCGGCCTGCTCATCACCCGCTCCGCCGCGCACACGAGCGTCGGGCGGTTCGCCTGGCACCGCGCGCTGCGCATCCTGCCCGGCCTGTGGATGTGCCTGCTCGTCACCGCGTTCGTCGCCGCGCCGGTCGTCGCGCTGCACCAGCGGGGCACCCTCGCCGGGTTCTGGGACGGTCCGAAGGGTCCGCTGCAGTACGTCGCCGGCAACTGGTTCACCGGTGTGCGCCAGTACGGCATCCAGGACCTGCTCGCCGACACCCCCTGGGGGCGGGAGATCGGCGGCACCAGCGTCTTCGACGGCGCGCTGTGGTCCCTCGTCTACGAGTCCACCTGCTACGCGGTCCTCGCGGTGCTCGCGGTGACGGCGGTGCTGCGCCGGGCCCGGTGGCTCGTGCCGGCGATCGCCGCCGGGCTGTACGGCTGCGTCGTCGCCGACCAGATCCGCGGCTGGACCCTGGAAGGGCCGCCGGCGCAGCACTACGGTGCGATCGTCCCGCCGCTGGTCGGCAGCGTCTCCGTGCAGTGGCTCATCTACCTCGGCGCGCTGTTCCTGACCGGCGCCACGATCGAGCTGTACCGCGACCGCGTCCCGATCCACGACGGCCTCGCCCTCGCCTGCCTCGTCGCACTCACCGGGTCGCTGCTGCTGGGCGGGTTCTTCGTGGCCGGCTTCCCCGCCCTTGCCTACCTGCTGGTGTGGGCCGCGGTCCGGGCACCCCGGCGGCTGCGCCGCGTCGGCGCCGTCAACGACTACTCCTACGGCATCTACATCTACGGCTTCCTCGTCCAGCAGCTGCTGGCCACGTTCGGCGGCAACCGCTGGGGCTACCTGCCCTACACGGCGCTGAGCCTGGCGATCACCGGCGCCGTCGCCTACGCGTCGTGGCACCTCGTCGAGCGCCGCGCCCTGGCGCTGAAGCACTGGCGGCGACGCGTGCCGGCGAGCATCGGCGGTGCGTGACGGCGGGCAGCACCCTGCCGCTGTCAGTCGTGTTCGGGTGCTCCGGTCAGGTGATGGTCGGCCGCGTGGAACACCTCGGTCACGAGCCGGCGGACGTGACCGCCGGCCGCCCGGTACAGCACGCGCCGGCCGTCCCGGCGGGTGTGGACCAGGCCGGCGAGGAGCAGCTTGGCGAGGTGCTGCGACACCGCGGGACGGGCGGCGCCGACCGCCGCGGTCAGCGTGCTCACGTCCTGCTCGCCGTCGCGCAACGCCCACAGCAGCCGCAGGCGGGTCGGATCGGCGAGCATCCGCAGCGCCGTCACGGCCGCGGCGACCTGCTCGTCGGTCGGCGTGGGATCGTCAGGTGCATACACGGGCACGCATTGTACCTACCGGTGGTGGGCGACAGCGGCGTGCGCGTCGGCGGTGTCGGGGTCGGTGTGGATGGTGGCCGCGGTGAGGCGGGGCACGGCGTGCAGCAGCCGGTGCTCGGCCGCCAGGGCGATCACGTGCGCCTCGACGACCGTCAGGGTGTCCGCGACCACGACATCGGTCTCCGCGTGGAGCCGGTGGCCGACCCAGCGCATCCGCAGCGCGGCGACCCTCCGCACGCCGGGAGTGCCGGCGAGGGCCGCCTCGGCGGCGTCGACCAGCGCGGGGTCGACGGCATCCATCAGCCTGCGGTACACCTCCCGCGCCGCGTCCCTTCCCACGATCAGGATCGCGGCCGTGATGGCGAGGCCGACGACCGGGTCGGCCCACCGCCATCCGAGGGCCACGCCGCCGGCGCCGAGCAGCACCGCCAGGGAGGTGAACCCGTCGGTGCGGGCGTGCAGGCCGTCCGCGACGAGCGCCGCGGAGCCGATCTTCCGGCCGACGCGGATGCGGAGCCGGGCGACGACCTCGTTGCCCGCGAAGCCGATGACCCCCGCGGCGGCCACCCAGGGCAGATGGGTCACGTCGGCGGGGTTGAGCAGCCGGTCGACGGCCTCGTAACCGGCGAAGGCGGCCGACGCGGCGATGGTGAGCACGATGAGGATGCCGGCGAGATCCTCCGCGCGGCCGTAGCCGTAGGTGTACCGCCGGTTGGCGGCCCTTCTGCCGACGATGAACGCCACGCCGAGCGGCACGGCGGTGAGCGCGTCGGCGATGTTGTGCAGCGTGTCGCCGAGCAGCGCGACCGAGCCGGACACCAGCACGACCACGACCTGCAGGCCCGCGGTGGCGCTGAGGACGAGCAGCGAGATCCACAGCGCGCGGATCCCTTCCCTGGAGGACTCCAGCGCGCTGTCGACCTTGTCCGCGGCGTCGTGCGAATGCGGTGTCAGCAGGTGCCCGACGCGATGCCGCAGCGTCGCCCGGCGAGAACCCACCTGGCCGCGCCCGGGCCCGTGCGCGTGGCCGGGCCCGTGCGCGTGGTCGTGGCGCTCCGGGTCGCGTCCGCGCTCATCGCTCATGCCTCGCATGATAGGTGCTCATGTACGCACGCGACAACGTTGCAACTGCCAGCCGTGTGCAACTGCCGGACGCTGCGTCACGCACGGCAACGGGACGACGGCCCGGTCGTCAGCCTGGGCGGCGGGCTCCCATGTACGGCATGGTGTCGATGCGGGACATTCTGACCGGCACTCCCGCCCGGGATGCGTGGACCATCAGGTTGTTGCCGACGTACATGCCGACGTGGTGCAGGTCGCTGAAGAAGAAGACCAGGTCACCGGGGCGGAGGTCGGCCTTGCCGACCGCGCTGCCCTGCTTCCACTGCGCCCCGGTGTAGTGCGTCAGCGACACCCCCGCGGCCTTCCACGCGTACTGGGTGAGCCCGGAGCAGTCGAACGTGCCGGGCCCGACGGTGCCGAACACGTACGGCTTGCCGATCTGCGCGCAGGCGGTCTTGACCGCGGTGCCCGCCGCGCCGCCGATGTACACGGCCGGACACTGACCGATGTAGAGCGCGCTCTTGGGCACGTCGGTCGCGCCGAGCTGCCGGCGCAGCACCTGCAGCCTGTCGACCTCGGCCTGGATCGACTTCTTGCGGGCGGCGAGCTCGGTCTCCTGCGCCTGCTGCTGCGCGACGAGGGCGTCGATCTTCTCCTTGTCCGCGGCATACCCGTCGCGCAGCTGCGCGACCTGCGAGATCTGGTCCGCGCTGGCCTTCGCGAGACGGTTCAGCGTCGCCAGCTGCTCGGCGAACGTCTGCGGCGAATCCGTCGACAGCAGCACGCTGAGCACCGACGCCCCGCCGTACTTGTACTGCCGCGCCGCCATCGCCCCGACCTCCTGCATCGCGGCGTCGACCTGCCGCTGCAGCGGCGCGAGCGTCTCGTTGAGCGTCTTGGCCTTGCCCTGGTTGGCCGCGAGCCGGCTGTGCAGGTCGTTGTACTGCTCGATGACCGGCTCCAGCTTCTCCCACGCCTCGTCGAGCTGCCGCTCGATCTCCGGCAGCGACGGCTCGGCGTGGGCCGAGACCGAGGGCGCGAGTCCGACGAGGGCCGCGACGGCGACGACCAGCGTTCTGCGAACGATCGAGAACGTGCGGTTACGGTCCACCGAGGCGACGCCCTTCCTCCAGCTGCCGCCGCCTCAGCACCACGGGAGGGAGAGACCGGCGACCGAGACGGTTCGCGGCCAACCGTAGAGAGACCGGCAACCACAATCAACCCGCACGCCGATCTCCTTCACTCCGCAACCGGACCACTACCGGCGGTGGGTCCTACGAAGGATCGGACTTCCGGCGGATCCAGGGAGCGGGCGCATCCCGCGACGGCGGGTTCATGCCCGCTCCCGGCCCGGGGAGATGTGTGGACCGGGAGCAGGCATAGGCCGGCACACGGCCTCGGGTCACAGCGACGAAACTCCGGGGCCGTGAGGCGAGCCGGCCGTGCGGCGCAGGACAGCACTGACGCCGACGCCGCAATACTATGATGATTAGTAGATCCCCGCCACATCCGGCGGGCCCTCGGCCGCGACGCCACCGGCGGGGAATCCCGGGGCGTCGCGGTGTCGCGGGGGTCAGTGTCCGGCGATGGCGGGGCCGTGGTCGCCGGTGGAGATCTGGGTGCCCTGGGCGAAGGTGGTTTCGAACTGGGCGCG
>NZ_JBEXDG010000031.1:119002-122630 GCF_040605635.1 Dactylosporangium sp. NPDC005555 | reverse complement strand
TGATGAGCAGCAACGCCTGCGGGAACATCTGGCTCGCGAGGACGAGGTACATCAGCGACCGGCGGCCCCGGTAGCGGAACTTCGCGAACGAGTAGGCCGTGTAGGCCGCCACGATCACCGTCAGCACCGCGGTCAGGCTCGACACGATGAGACTGTTCATGAGGTACCGAAGGAGCTTGGCGTCGTCGAAGATGGCGGTGAAGTGCTCGAAGGTGATCCGGTCGGGAATGAAGTGCGGCGGGAACCGGAACACGTCGTGCGTCGGGGTGAGGGCGGTGACGAGCACCCAGTAGACCGGGCCGAACGCGAAGATGCCGATGAGCGCGACGGTGGTGGCGGGGCCGAACAGGCGGGTCCTGCGGCGCTTCCTTACGGTCTCCCGCGCTGGTTGCGGGGCCTCTGTCACCGGGCTCTCCTCCAGGGTCGGTGCGCTCATGCCGCCACCTCCGGCGTCGGCCTGAGCCATGACCGCCATGCCGATGAGCGGCCCGAGACGCTGCGCTGGCCGCTCATACCGCCACCTCCGCTGCGCTCCGGCGTCGGCCTGAGCCATGACCGCCATGCCGATGAGCGGCCCGAGACGCTGCGCTGGCCGCTCATGCGCGCTCACCCCGCTCGGAGATCCGCACGTAGACCACGACGAGGACGAGGATGAGGACCAGCCACAGGGCGCCCAGGGCGCTGGCCTTGCCGAGGTCGAAGGCCTTGAACGCGGTGTCGTAGACGGCGACGGCGAACGTGGTCGTGGAGCCCGCCGGCCCACCGCCGGTCAGCACGTAGATCATGTCGAAGTGCTGCACGTTCCAGATCACTTCGAGCAGCACGACGATGCCGAGGATGCCGCGCAGGTGCGGCAGCGTCACGTGCCAGAAGCGGTTGACCGCGCCGGCCCCGTCGAGCGCGGCCGCCTCGTGCAGCGCGTGCGGCACCGTCTGCAGCCCGGCGAGCAGCATGACCATGATCCAGGGGAAGCTCGCCCAGCTCTTGGCCACGATGATGGCGGCCATGGCGGTGCCGGGACTGCCGAGCCACACGACCGGCTCGTCGATCAGGTGCAGCTGCACGAGGAGGCCGTTGAGCAGCCCGTAGTTGGCGTTGAAGATCCACAGCCAGACGAACGACACGACAACCCCGGGGATCACCCAGGGCATCAGGAACAGCCCTCGCAGCACGGCCCGGCCGCGCAGCTTCGTGTTGAGCGCCAGGGCGAGGGCGAAGCCGATGACGACGGGCACGACGGTCGAGCCGACCGTGAACACGACGGTGTGCTCCAGGACCGGCCAGAAGTTGCGCCGGAGCACCTCGCTGAAGTTGTCCAGGCCGGCGAACGACCTGCCCGGCAGCACCAGGCTCTGGTTGAACAGGCTCGTGGACAGCGACCCGATCAGCGGATACAGCACGACCGCGCCGAGCAGCGCGAGCGCCGGCAGGGTCAGCAGGAAGCCGAACGTCCCGTCCTTCAGTGCGCCCTTGTTCACAGCGTCACCGCACCCGCGGCCGGGTGGTGCGCCGGGCCGACATAGCCGAGGCCGATGCTGATCGAGTCGGCGGCCTCGATGACCATCCGCGACAAGGCGACCTCCCGATTCTGCAAGTCGATTGCGGAGAGCGGCCCGGACACCGACAGCGCGGCGACGACGCTGCCGGCGCCGTCGCGGATCGGGGCCGCGACGCAGGCTCGGCCGAGGGCGAGCTCCTCCAGCTCCGAGCCGTAGCCCCGGGCGGCGGTCCGCTCGAGCTCGGCGTCGAGCTTCTCGTGGGTGGTGATCGTGCGGGGCGTGTAGGCGACCAGGGCGGCGGTGGGCAGCAGGCCGCGCCGCTCTATCGGGGTCAGGCCGGTCAGCAGCGACTTGCCCAGGCCGGTGGCGTGCAGCGGGTTGCGCTGGCCGGCGAGGACGAACGCCCGCGGTGCCTGCCGCCCCTCGAAGTTGAGCAGGTAGAAGAGGCTGGCGTCGCGGCGGACGGCGACGTTGACGCCGAGCCCGAGGTCGGCCGCCAGGTTCTGGGCGATCTGGCGCGCCTCGCGGTGCACGGGGTGGCTGTTGAGGACCGCACCGCCGAGGCTGACCGTGTCCAGGCCGAGCCGATAGAGCCCGCTGACCGGGTCGCGGTCGACGAAGCCGGCCGCCTCCAGGGTTGCGAGCAGGCGCGAGGCGGTGGAGAGTCCAAGGTCTGCGAGCTTGGCGACGTCGGAGACGCGCAGCTCGGAGCGGCCGGCCGTGAAGACCCGCAGCACCGTCAGCGCCCGCTCGACGCTCTGGTTGCTTCCGACATCCGAAGCCATCGGGTCCCTCTCTGGAAGTTGCTTGCGTGATACGGCAAGATATCCCGCATGCTGCAAGTGGTCAACCGCACAGCGGGGGTGCGCCGTGAGGATCGTTGACGTGGCGACGTTCCCGCTCAAGCTGCGCGGCGAGGACGTCTACCTGGGCGCCGCGACGCGTTCCAATCCTGAAAAATCCGACTATTACACTCGGCCGCCGTGGCGCAGCCTGTACTCGGACCGTTACGAGACGCTGCTGGTCAGGATCACCTGCGACGACGGCACGGAGGGCTGGGGCGAGGCGCTCGCACCCGTCGGGCCGGAGATCGTGCAGGCGATCGTCGACCGGCTGCTGACGCCCGCGTTGCTGGACCAGGATCCGCGCCGGGTCCGGCCGCTCTGGACCAGGCTGACCGGCCTCATGCGGGAGCGCGGGCACCTCGTCGGCCACCAGGCGGACGCCCTGGCCGCGGTGGACATCGCGCTGTGGGACCTGGCGGGCAGGGCGGCGGGACTGCCCGTGCACGCGCTGCTCGGCGGGGCGTACCGGGACACCGTGCCCACCTACGTCTCAGGGCTGCCCGTCGCCACCGACGCCGAACGGGCCGACCTCGCGCGCAACTGGATTGCACAGGGTGCAACGTCGGTGAAGCTCCACCTCGGCCGTGGGGTGGAGGAGGACATCGCCACATTCGACGCGGTCGCCGCGACCGGGATGCGGGTCGCCGTCGACGCGCACTGGGCCTACTCGCTTTCCGACGCGCTGCGCCTGGGTAAGGCCCTCGACGCGCGCGGCGCCTGGTTCCTGGAGGCACCCCTCGCCCCGGAGGACGTCGACGGGCACCGCGAGCTCGCCGCCGCGCTCGTCACGCCCGTCGCCGTCGGCGAGACGCTGCGCAACCGCTTCGAGTTCAAGCTGTGGCTGCAGGACCGGGCCCTGGACCTGGCGCAGCCCGACGTCGGCCGGACCGGGATCACCGAGGCCCTCGCCATCGCCGAGATCGCGTCGGCGCACCACGTCCCGGTCGCGCCGCACCACTCCGTCGGCCTGGGCGTCGTCCTCGCCGCCGGGATCCACGTCGCCGCCGCGATCGAGGCCATGCCGGTCTTCGAGTTCCAGCCCGGCCCGTTCCCCGTCGCCAACCGCATCCTCACCCGGCCGCTGACCGGCGGACCCGGATCGTTCGAAGTGCCGACCGCGCCGGGCCTCGGCGTCGACGTCGACATCACCGCCCTTCTGGAGGACCGATGAACATTCCGTCGCACAGCGCAGCCGCCCGCCGCGGCGCAGCGGAGGTGGCGGCATGAGCGGCCAGCGCAGCGGCTCGGGCCGCTCATCGGCACGGCAGTCATGGCTCAGGCCGA
>NZ_JBEXDG010000031.1:84549-118903 GCF_040605635.1 Dactylosporangium sp. NPDC005555 | reverse complement strand
CCGCCGGAGCGCAGCGGAGGTGGCGGCATGAGCGGCCAGCGCAGCGGCTCGGGCCGCTCATCGGCACGGCAGTCATGGCTCAGGCCGACGCCGGAGCGCAGCGGAGGTGGCGGCATGAGCGGCCAGCGCAGCGGCTCGGGCCGCTCATCGGCACGGCAGTCATGGCTCAGGCCGACGCCGGAGGTGGCGGCATGACCCGCTCCGCCGACGTGCGCGGGCTGATCCCCGTGCTCGCCACCCCGTTCCACCTCGACGGCTCCCTCGACACGGACAGCCTGCGCCGGCTCGTCGAGTTCTCCGTCGCCGCGGGCGTCTCCGGCGTGGCTGTGTTCGGCTTCGCCAGCGAGGGATTCTCGCTGACCGCGGCCGAGCGGGCCTCGATCCTCGCCGTCGTGCGGGCCGCGCTCGGTCCCGCGCTGCCGATCGTCGCGGGCGTGTCGGCGACCGGCACCGGCGACGCGGTCGACCAGTGCCGCGCCGCGGCCGACGCCGGGGCCAGCGTCGCCATGCTCATCCCGCCGTTCATGGTGAAGCCCTCCCCCGCGCAGATCGTCGACTTCTACGGCACGGTCGCGGCCGCCGGCGGGCTGTCCGTGATGGTGCAGGACGCGCCTGCGTCGACCGGCGTGAACCTGCCGGTGCCGCTCATCGTCGAACTGTCCGAACTCGACGGTGTCGACTCGGTGAAGGTGGAGACCCAGCCGACCGCCCCGAAGGTCGGCGCCGTCATCGAGGCGACGGCCGCGGACTTCCTCGTCCTCGGCGGGCAGAACGCGCTGTTCGTCCTGGAGGAGTACACCCGGGGCGCCGTCGGCACGATGCCCGCAAGCGAGTTCCCGGACCTGCTGGCGCCGGTCCTGCGTGCGTATGACGCCGGGTCGCCGGCGGAGGCGCGGGCCGGGTTCAACCGGCTGCTGCCGCTGATCCGTTTCGGGCTCCAGCCGGGCATCGCGTGGTCGATCCACAAGCACGTCCTGCACCGGCGCGGCATCATCGCCTCCACGACGGTCCGGGCACCCGCGGTGGACGCCGACCCGGCCACCCTCGCCGCGCTGACCGTGATCCTGGACGACCTCGGCATCACGGGCCCGGCACAGTGAGCGGCGCTCGCGTCATGGGGGGCCTGTGATGAGGGGCGTGCTCGTCGTCGGGGCGACGTCGCCGATCGGGCTGGCGATCGGGCGGGCGTTCGCCGGTGAGCGGGTCGCCGGCGCCGCCCTGGACACCACCGACGACCCGGCGTTCGAGGCGAGCTGGGCCGCCGACTGCTCCACCGCCTCCGGCGCGGCCGGTGTGGTGCGTCGGGCCGCCGACCTGTTCGGGCGGCTCGACGTGCTGGTCCTCGCCGCCGCGGTGATGCCGGTCGCGGCCGCCGAGACCCAGACCGACGACGAGTGGCGCTCGGCGATCGACGTGACGCTCTCCGGCGCCTTCTACGCCTGCCGGGCGGCGCTGCCGCACATGACTTCCGGCGGCAGCATCGTCGCGGTCACGTCCGTCAACAGCTTCCTCGCCGCGCCGGGCCTCCCCTCGTACGCCGCGGCCAAGGCCGGCCTGGACGGTCTCGTGCGGCAGCTCGCCCTCGAATACGGACCCCGCGGCATCCGCGTCAACGCCGTCGCCCCCGGCCTGATCGGCAACGAGGACCTCCCGGCCGCCGCCGAGGGCTACCCGCTCGGCCGGGTGGGCCGGCCGGAGGAGGTGGCTTCCGCGGTCGCGTTCCTGGCGTCCCCGGCCGCCGGGTTCATCACCGGCGTCTGCCTGCCCGTCGACGGCGGGCTGTCGATCGCCTCCCCGGCCGCGTTCCTGCGCCCCGACCTGCGCGCCAGGTGGCTCGCATGACCGCCGCGCCGCCGACCGCCGTGCCGCTGACCGCCGCGCCGCTGACCGCGCCGATGACCGCGCCGCTGATCGTCGGGCTCGGGGAGGCGATGGTGCTCTTCCAGCCCGCCGACCTCCTCCCTCTGGAGGAGTGCGGGACGGCGTCGGTGCACGTGGCCGGCGCCGAGCTGAACCTCCTGGCCGCGGCGGCCCGGGCGGGTGCGCGGGCCGCCTTCTGCAGTCGCGTCGGCGACGACCCGTTCGGGCGGCGGGTCGTCGCGGCCGCCGCGGGGCTCGGCGTCGGGACCGGGCTCGTCACCGTCGACGGCGGCCGGCCGACGGGCGTGTTCATGAAGGACGTCCGGCCCGACGGCGCCCGACGGGTGCACTACTACCGGGCCGGTTCCGCCGCCTCCGCCCTCGACGAGGCGGACGCCGGCCGTGCGCTCGCGGCCGGACCCGGCCTGGTCGCGGTGTCCGGGCTGACCGCCGCGCTCGGCGACGGCCCGCGCCGGGCGGTGCTCCGCCTAGCGCGGGAGGCACACGCGCGGGGTGTGCCGGTCGCCGTCGACCCGAACCTCCGCCCCGGGCTCGACGCCGCGGTCGAGGTCGCACGTGCGTTGCTGCCGATGACGACGTACCTCCTCCTCGGGATGGACGAGGCGGTGCCGCTCTTCGGCACGGACGACCCCGCCGCGGTCTTCGCGCTGGCCAAGGCCGCCGGCGTGCGCGAGGTGGTGCTGAAGGCCGGCGCCGACGGCTGCTGGCACGAGGGCGACACGCCCACCCACCTGCCGTCCGTGGCGGTGCGGGTGGTCGACCCGGTCGGCGCCGGAGACGCGTTCGCCGGGGCGTATCTCGCCGCCCGCCTCGCCGGGACCGGCCCTCGGGGGGCGGCCTGGCTGGGCACCCGCTTCGCGGCAAGGGTGGTCGCCACCGCCGGGGACACCGAAGGGCTGCCGTCTCCTGCCGAGGTCACAGCCCTGCTCACGGGAGCCGGTTGAGGCTTGCACGGCGGGCCGGGCGTTCTGGTGGTACATCCGCCGATCGAGCTACAGAACGGCGTTCGCCGGCCGATGGACGGTTGGGTCCTGCTGAAAGGGCCGCGTGGTCGACCGTGCAGAGGAGCGTCAACGTCATGCCCGGAATCCTCGCCTGGCTCATGCCGAAGGTCCGGCTCAGCGACGCTGCCTTCCAGTCCAGGCACAGGGCGCTGCGGCTCGTGCTGGTGCTGCATCTGCCGGTGCTCGTGCTCATCAGTGTCCTCAACGGGCACTCGATCATCGGCGGGCACACGCACGGCGGCGCGTGGCTCGTGTGGTCGGCGAACGCGGGTGTGCTCGTCTGCGCGGTCGCCGGCAGCGTCGCCCGGAGCAGGCGCGGCGCGGCGGTCGCGGTGTCGGCGGGGCTGTTCTTCGCCGCCGCGGCACTCGTGCACGCCGGCAACGGCCTCACCGACCTGCACTTTCATTTCTTCGTCGTGGTGGCGCTGGTCAGCCTGTACCAGGAATGGGTGACCCTGCTGACCAACGTCGTGCTGGTCGCGGCGCACCACGTGCTCGTCGCCCTGACGATGCCGGAGATGTTGTTCAGCAGTCCGCAGGCGCGCGACCATCCGATCCTGTTCGCGTCGATGCACGCCGGTTTCGTGGTCGCGATGTGTCTGACGCAGCTGGGGTACTGGAGGTTCTCCGCGAACGCCGAGGCCGAGGCCGACGCCGACAGGGCTCGTGTCGCCGCGGAGAACCAGACGGCGCTGCGGGCCGCCGCCGACGACGCCACCAGCCGCGAGGAGGCGGCGGCGAACAACGCCGCGGAGCAGGTCGCGCACAGCGAGCGGCTCGGGCGGCGGCTGGAGACGGTGCTCGCCGACGTCGCCGACGCCGGGGTGCGGCTCGGCGCCGAGGCGGGCGCGGCGATGGAGTCGTTCGAGGAGAAGCTGGCCGTGATGACCGGCTCGGTCCGGGGCGCCGTCACCGACGTCGAGGCGGCGCTCAGCGACTCCAACCACGCGCGGACCGTCATCGGGGAGCTGGAGACCTCGATCGCCGACATCGCCACCGTCGCCGGGCTCATCCAGGCCGTCGCCGACCAGACGAAGCTGCTCGCGCTGAACGCGACGATCGAGGCCGCCCGCGCCGGCGAGGCCGGGAAGGGTTTCGGCGTGGTCGCCAACGAGGTCAAGGATCTCGCCGCGCAGACCGCCGCCGCGACCGGCCGGATCGAGACGACGGTCGGCCAGGTCACCGCCGGCGCGCTCGCGGCGGCGACCGCGGTGGGCGAGGTCGCGGACCGGCTCGGCTCGGTCGCCGCCGCCCAGCGCGAGGTCGAGGCGTCGCTGCACGAGCAGACCAGCCTGGCCGCCACGACCCGCGGCTCGGTGGCCGCCGCCGCGGAGAAGGTCAGCGCGACCGCCCGCCGGCCCTGACCGCACCGCCGTCCGGGAACGGGCGACCCCGGGCATCGCCGGCGGCAGGCCAAGGCAGCACGGGCAAGGGGCGGAACACGCCGAGCAGGCCACACCGCCGGGGCACCGCGGGAGGGTCAGGCCGGGCACGTCACGCGCCCCGGCACACGGATCAGACAGGGCACATCACACGGCCCCGGCACACGGATCGAGCAAGGCACATCGCACGCCCCGGCACGCGGATCAGACAGGGCACGCCGCACGGCCCCGGCACGCGGATCAGGCAGGGCACATCACACGCCCCCGGCACGCGGATCGGGTGAGGCCCATCGCACGGCGCGGTGCGAGGGGTCAGCGGCGGCAGGCCGCGACGCAGGACCTGGGTCAGCCGGTGGCCGGAGCGGGGACCTCGGCGGCGGGGGCCGGGGACGACGTGCGGAAGGCGGGAGCCAGGGCGACGATCCCCACGGCGAGCACGGCCGGCACCACGAAGGCCAGGCGGAGCGACGCGCTCTCCGCGACCGCGCCGATCAGGCCGGCGCCGACGACGAAGCCCACGTAGTTGAACAGGTTGACGCGGGCGATCGCGACGCCGGTGCCGGCAGGGTCGAGGCGCCCCGCGGCGGAGAAGGACTGCGGGACGACGAGGGACAGGCCGATGCCGACGACGGCGAACCCGGCGATGCCCATCGGCGCGGACTGGGAGGCGGCGACGAGGCCGAGGCCCAGACCGCCGACGACGCCGCCGACGGAGACGACGCCGACGGGGCCGAAGCGGCGCACGACGAGGTCGCCGGCGGTGCGGCCGACGAGCATCATGGCCTGGTAGGCGGCGAGGCCGAGCGCGGCGACGCTGGTACTGGCGGCGAACGCGTGGTCGAGGAAGACGGTGCTCCAGTTGGAGACCGCGGAGTCGGCGATGAACATGAGCATCATCGCGACGCCGACGAGGATGACGGGCCGCCACGGAATGGCCGCGTCGGCGCCGGGCGGGACGTCGGCCACTTCGAGCGCGCGGGGAAGCTGCCAGGGGCCGGCCACCAGCGCCACGATCGCCCCGACGACCGCGACGGCGGCCAGGGACGCGGAGATCGACCAGCCGAGCCGGGAGGTGCCGGCGGTGGCGAGGGCGCCGAGGATGGCGCCGACGCTCCAGACGGCGTGGAACGAGTTCAGGACGGGTCGCCCGTACCGGCGCTCGACGCTGACCCCCTGCATGTTCATCGTGGCGTCGACGACGCCGAGCATGAGGCCGACGAAGGCCAGGGCCAGGTAGAGCTGCCAGGCCTGGCCGGCGAGGCCGACGGCGGTGATGGCGAGGGCGACGCCGGGGCCGCCGGCGCGCAGGACGGGCGAGCTGCCGTAGCGGGTGGACAGCAGGCCCGCGAGGACGCTGCCGACGCCGGCGACGACCGGGACGGCGAGCAGGACCAGGGAGAGCTCTCCGTCGGAGAAGCCGAACTTCTCCTGCAGGACACCGACCTGGGTCAGCAGGGCGGCGAAGCAGAAGCCCTGGACGAGGTAGGCCATGGCGACGCTGAGTCTTGCCCGGCGGTCCCGCATGACGACCCCCAATGATGAGAATTTCTCGGCAAGCTTGGTTCACGAGGCGGCGGAGCGCAAGGCCCACCACCGGGCGGCCTGCAGCGTCGCACCGTAGCCGATGAGGGTCAGCAGGTGGAACACGTACAGCCAGAGCAGGACGGCGACGACGGCGCCGATCGCGTCCAGGCCGCCGAAGGGCGCGCCGAGATCGAGGGGCAGCGACCAGAAGAGGACGAATCCGTGGGCGAACCCGGACACGTTCGCCGCCGTGAACGCGCCGACGGCGACCGTGGGGGCCCAGGCGGGGCTGGGCGGGGCGCACCACCGGTACACCATGACGAACGCCGGGCTGAGCGCCAGCCAGGTGGCGAGGAACGACACGACGACCGCCGCGACGCTCGACCAGCCGCCGTCCTGCAAGCGCCGTGCGGCGCCGGGGAGCACGAGGAGGAGGCCGAGCAGGAGGGCGGGGGCGGCGGCGAGGACGGGCAGGATGAGCAGCCGCCCGCGCCAGCCGGCGGGTGAGCCGGACTCGGTGAGGGAGACGAACGCGCGGCGCAGGCCTTCGCCGTACCAGGTGGC
The DNA here is from genome assembly GCF_040605635.1 of Dactylosporangium sp. NPDC005555. Taxonomy (NCBI): domain Bacteria; kingdom Bacillati; phylum Actinomycetota; class Actinomycetes; order Micromonosporales; family Micromonosporaceae; genus Dactylosporangium; species Dactylosporangium sp. NPDC005555. The sequence continues at coordinate 112,548 of NZ_JBEXDG010000031.1, read as the reverse complement.
GGGGACCAGCGCGATCAGTGTCAGCGGCCACGACATGCCGAGGCCCGCGTCGACGAGGACGGCGGTGGCTCGGCCGGCGCCGAGCCGGTCGGGCATGGCGGCGATCACCGGGCCGGCCAGGTCACGGATCCGGCCGGCGCCGGCGATCAGCCCGGCGAGCCTGACGGTGAGCAGCGCGACGGGCACGACGGCGACCGCGCCGTAGAACGTCACGGCGGCGGCGTGCAGGTTGAGGTCCCGCCCGCGGAAGAAGAGCAGGACCACCCGCACGACTCGCATCACGCCCGCTCGGGTACCCACCGCGGACGGGAACCAAAAGCCGGCAGCAGCGTGGCGAGCAGCCCGCGCAGCAGGTCGATCCCGTCGGAGCTGAGGACGGACTCGGGGTGGAACTGCACGCCGGCGAAGGTGGGCCCGCGCAGTGCGTGGACGTCGCCGTTGGCCGGGTCACGGGACAGCTCCACCTCGCCGTAGGCGGTGCCGCAACGGTCGTGCGGGTGTGTGGCGGTGAAGGTGGAGTAGAACCCGACGGTCGCGGGCCGCCCGAAGAACACGATGTCGCGTTGCATGCCCTGGTACGGGTTGGCCTTGCGGCGCAGCGGCAGCCCCAGCAGCCCGGACAGCAGCTGGTGGCCGAGGCACACGGCGAGCGTGGGCGTGCCGGCGTCGAGCAGCCGCACGGCGATGGCCCGCATGGCGGCCATCTTCGGCTCCTCGGTCCGCCGCGGGTCTCCCGGGCCCGGCCCGAGCACCACCAGGTCGTAACCCTCCAACGACGTGACAGCCGTGTACTTCTCGAGGACGACGTCGAGGCCGAGGACCCGCAACTGGTGGTGCAGCATGCCGGTGAACGTGTCCTCCGCGTCGACGATGAGGACCCGCCGCCCGGCGAGCTCGGGCGCGTCGAGGGCCCGCGCCTGGTGGTCCCGCAGCCAGAACGGTGCGAGGGTGGCGTTGCGCGCGACGAGCGCCGCCTGCACGTCGGGGTCGGCGGCGAGCGGCGCCGCGGGCGGCGTGGTGCCGGCGGCGGAGGCGCCCAGCCCCAGCGCGGCCAGGACCCCGGCGGCCTTGGTGTGCGTCTCGGCGACCTCGCCGGCGGGCGTCGAGTGCCGCACGAGGGTCGCGCCGACCGGCACCCGCAGCCGGCCGTCGCCGGAGATGTCGGCGGTGCGGATGAGGATCGGCGCGTCCAGGGTCTGCCGGCCCTGCGCGTCGGAGCCGATGAGGGCGAGGACGGCGCCGTAGTAGCCGCGGCCGCGCCGTTCGTGGCGGGCGACGACCCGGCACGCGTTCTCGATCGGGCTGCCGACGACGGTCGGCGCGAACATCGTCTCCCGCAGCACGTCCCGCACGTCCAGTGCGGTGCGGCCGGCGAGGAGGTACTCCGTGTGGACGAGGTGCGCCATCTCTTTCAGGTACGGGCCGACGACCTGCCCGCCTTCGGTCGCGACGGTCGCCATCATCTTGAGCTCCTCGTCGAGCACCATCGACAGCTCGTCGATCTCCTTGCGGTCGGACAGGAACCGCAGCACGGCCTCCTTGTCCGGGTGCCGGACCGTGCCGCTGATCGGGTTCATCATGACGAGGCCGTCCTCGACGCTGACGTGCCGCTCGGGGGTGGCGCCGACCAGGGTCCGATCGCCGGTGTGCACGAGGAACGTCCAGTAGGCGCCCCGTTCGCGGGTGAGGAGCCGCCGGTACACGGCGAGCGCGGCGGTGAGCGGGTCACCCTCGACGTCCGCCTCGAACACCCGGTGGATGACGAAGTTGGAGCCCTCGCCGCGTCCGATCTCCTCGCGCAGCACCTCGGAGACGATGGCGGCGTAGTCGTCGTCGGACACGTCGAACCCGCCGTCGCGCAGCGCCACGGGGGAGGCCGGCAGCTCCTCGAGCACGGCGGCGACCGGATACGCGGCGCGCGAGGAGATCCGCAGCACGGACAGGGGCGTGCCGTCGTCGACGCACTCGAAGCCGCGCTCGCGCACCTGCCGGAACGGCACCAGCGACAGGGACTCCGACGGGATGCCGGCCAGGGACGAGACGGTGACGACGGTGCCGGAGAGCACCTCGACGACGTCGCGGCCCTCGCGGCGCAGCAGGGCGAACGGGCGGTTCAGGTCGGGCAGCATGCGGGTCGTCCCTCTCGAGGTCTGGCCGTCCTGGGCGGCCGGCCCCTGCGAGGAGGGAACGAAAAAGCGACCGCCGGAAAGGGCGGCCGCGGATGTGGGTGTCACGCGGAGGTGGGCCGCCTCGTCAGGCGGGCCACCAGCATCGGTTCAGGAATGCGGACACGAGCAAGAGGATACGACGCGGCCCCCGGCGAACGCCAGCCGCCGGGGGTGGACACGTCAGCGGTTCAGCGACCCCATCGTCTCCGCCGCATACCTGGTGCCGGCGACGTCGCTGCCGATGGCGAGCTTCTCGACAGCGGCCAGGTCCTCCGCGGTGAGCGTGACGTCGAGCGCCGCCACGTTCTGTTCCAGGTACGAGCGCCGCTTCGTGCCCGGGATCGGCACGATGTCGTCGCCCTGCGCGAGCACCCAGGCGAGGGCCAGCTGCGCGGGCGTGCAGCCCTTCGCCGCCGCGATGGACCGGACCTCGGCGACCAGGTCGAGGTTGCGCTGGAAGTTCGCGCCCTGGAAGCGCGGGTTGGAGCGGCGGAAGTCCGACGGGTCGAACTGCGACGGGTCGGTGATCTCGCCGGACAGGAAGCCGCGGCCGAGCGGGCTGTAGGCGACGAGCCCGATGCCCAGCTCGCGGAACACCCCGAGGATGCCGTCCTCGGGGTCGCGGGTCCACAGCGAGTACTCGTACTGCCCGGCGGTCACCGGGTGCACGGCGTGCGCGCGGCGCACCGTGTCCACCGAGGCCTCGGAGATGCCCAGGTGACGGACCTTGCCGGCGGCGACGGCCTCGCTGAGCGCGCCCCACGTGTCCTCGATCGGCACCCGGTCGTCGACGCGGTGCTGGTAGTACAGGTCGATGTGCTCGACGCCGAGCCGCCGCAGGGACGCGTCGAGGGCGGCGCGCACGTAGTCGGGGTGGCCGTTGATGCCGCGCCCGCCGCCGTCGCGCTGGATGCCGAACTTCGTCGCCAGGGTCACCTCGTCGCGGCGCCCGGCGATGGCACGGCCGACGAGCTGCTCGTTGGTGAACGGGCCGTACATGTCGGCGGTGTCGAGGAACGTCACGCCGAGGTCGAGCGCGCGGTGGACGGTGGCGACGGACTCGGCGTCGTCACCCGGGCCGTAGAACTCGCTCATGCCCATGCAGCCGAGGCCGAGCGCCGACGTCGTCAGAGTGCCAAGGGTTCGCTGTCGCATACCTCCACACTCCCCCTTCGAGCGCGCTCGAAGTCAAACGCGTGGAGCAGGCAATACTCTCGAAAGCATGGAGTTCACCATCGCCGAGGTGGCCGAGCAGACCGGGCTGACCGCCCACACGCTGCGGTACTACGAGCGCGCCGGCCTGCTCGACCCGCCGGAGCGCGACTGGAACGGGCACCGCCGCTACTCCGAGCAGGACGTCGGCATGCTGCGGCTGCTGACCCGGCTGCGGGCGACCGGCATGCCGATCGCCGGGATGCGCCGCTACGCGGACCTGTGCCGGGTCGGGCCGGCCACCTTCGACGAGCGCCGCGAGCTCCTGGAGGAGCACCGCCGGCAGGTCCTTGAGCGGATCGCCGGCCTGCAGAGCGATCTGGCCCTGATCGAGTACAAGATCAGCGTTTACGGGGCACCGGTGGCGGGGGTGCCGGATCTCGCCAGGCCGTAGAGGCAGACGAGCGCGGCGAGGACGAGCGGGACGCCGTCGCGGATGACGCCGTCGGCGCCGAGCAGCAGCCAGCACAGCGCCGGCTGCACGAGCAGCACGAAGACGCTGACCATGGCGAGCAGCACCCGCGCCCAGGTGTGCCCGAACATCATCGCGAAGCTGATCAGCGACGCGACGAACGCGACCGCGATGCCGAGCACGAACCAGGAGATGACCAGCGGCACCGCCGTGGAGCGCGGCACCCGCGGCTCGTCCCACAGCGTCCCGGCGGCGACCAGGCACGGCACCGACAGCAGCGCCGAGTAGGACAGCGCGGCGACCCGCGCGGTCAGCGCCCACGGCGGGATCGGCCGCTTCGACGGGCGGCGGGTCAGGTGCGCGGCGATCGCCGGCGAGCGGAACAGCTGCCAGATGATGGTCGCACACAGCGTGAGGATGACGGCGAGCGCGGCGAGCACCTGCCACGGCGGCAGGAACCCGTCCTCGCGGGGCTGAGCCAGCCGCGCCGAGGCGAACACGGTGGTGACGGCGAGGATCAGCCCGAACGGGCGGGCGGTCAGCCGGCCCCACCGGATCTCCCGCATCAGGAACAGGAAACCGAGCGCGCGCAGCATCGCCCAGAAGGTCCGCACCGCGAGCCCGAATCCTCCCTCGGTGGAGTATTTGAGGTTCACCACGTCGGCGGCGAGGGTCAGCACGGCGGTGAGCAGCACGATGCGCCGCAGCCTCCGGCTCGCCGGGGTCGGCGCCGGAGGGCGTTTGATTTGCACCAGTTCACGCCAACTGCCCTGCATGAAACGGCACGCTAACACCGTCGCCCGCACATTGCTGACGTCAATGCACTATCGTTTCCGCCCATGACCGGGCGATTGGTTGGTGTGGTCAGGCGAAGTGCAGTTGTCGCGGCGATAATTGTCGGAATTCTTGCGATCCTGCCGATTCCGTCAATAGCGACCGCATATGCACCGCGGCTCACGCTCGCCAGCAGCACGCCGGGCGCGGAGAACCGGATCGCGCACCTGCCGGAGGTGCTGCAGCTGGTGTTCAGCGACAAGATCGTGGACGCCCAGGTGACCCTGACCGGGCCGGACAGCGCCGTCGTCGCCCTCGGCGGCGTCACCGTGCGCAACGAGACGGCCCGCATCACCCTCGGCGTCCCCGACGGCGTGCCCGGCAGCTACACGGTCTCCTACACCGCCGCCGGCGCCGCCGGCACGGCCGGCAACGGCAGCTTCTCGTTCACGGTGACGACCGGCACGAAGACCGGCACGTCGGCGAAGCCGACCCGGACGCCGTCGTCGGCGCCGACCGTCGCCCCGCCGCCCGCGACCAGCGCCGCGGCCGCGCCCGCCGACTTCCTCACCACGAACGCCCAGCCGCCGGCCGCGGCCTCGCCGCCGTCCGCGGGCCGCCCCGCCTGGTGGACCTACGCGGCGGTGCTGCTGGTGGTGGCATGCGTGCTGGTGGTGTTCCTCGGGTTCAGCCGGCGCCGGATCCGACCGGCGAACCCGGCCAAGTAAGGCAGATCCGGCACAATCACGAATTATCGTGAAGGCATGCTGGAGCACCTACGCGTTCTCGTCGTCGACGACGAGCCCGACCTGTGCGAGATCGTCAAACGGGTGCTCAGCCGCGCCGGCGCCGAGGTGCACACGGCGTCCGGGCTGGCCGGCGCCGAACGCGTCTGCGTCGAGCACCCCGCCGCGATCGACCTCGCCATCACCGATCTGAAGCTCAACGACGGCTCGGGGGTGCAGGTCGCCGACGTCGTCCGGACCCACTGCCCCGACGCGCTGATCATGTACATGTCGGGGCTGCCGTACTTCGACGCGGCCGTCGTCGAGCTCGGACCCGACGCGTCCGTCATCGCGAAACCGTTCCGCGCCACCGAACTGGTCGACATGGTGCAGGTCGCCCTCATCAGGGCCGGAAGGGTCGCACCATAGCGTTATCCCCGCGCACCGGCAGGGCATAGGTACTTCTATGGCGCAGGACGACCCCACCGGACCACACCTCGAGAACCCGCCGAGCCGGCCGACGCAGCTGACCAGACGGTCCTGGATCGAGGTCCTCAAGCGGACGGTCAAGGAGTTCAACAACGACAACCTGACCGACTGGGCCGCCGCGCTGACCTACTACGGCGTGCTGTCGATCTTCCCCGGCATCCTGGTGCTCCTCGCGGTGTCCGGCATGCTGCTCACCGACACCACCCAGAACGCGGTCCTGGAGAACGCGCAGCAGCTGTTCCCGCCGTCGATCGCCGGGCCCGTCACCGGCGCCGTCGACGAGCTGAAGCAGGGCTCCAGCTCAGCGGGCGTCCTCGCGATCGTCGGTCTGCTCGGCGCCGTCTGGACCGCGTCCGGTTACGTCGGCGCGTTCATCCGCGCCTCGAACTCGATCTACGACGTCCCCGAGGGCCGCCCCATCTGGAAGGTGCTGCCGATCCGGCTCGGCGTCACGGTCGTCGTCGGCACCCTGATCGCCCTGGCCGCGCTCAGCATCGTCTTCACCGGCAAGTTCGCCGAGACGGTCGGCGGCTGGATCGGCCTGTCCGATCAGGCGGTGCGGATCTGGGACATCGCCAAGTGGCCGGTGCTCCTGCTCGTCGTCCTGCTGATCCTCGCCGTGCTCTACTACGCGTCGCCGAACGCCCGGCAGACCGGCTTCCGCTGGGTCACTCCCGGCGGCGGCCTCGCCGTGCTGATCTGGCTGCTCGCGTCCGTCGGCTTCGCCGTCTACGTGTCGAACTTCAGCTCGTACAACAAGACCTACGGCACCCTGGGCGGCATCATCGCGTTCCTGGTCTGGCTGTGGATCTCCAACATCGCGATCCTGCTCGGCGCCGAGTTCGACGCGGAGCTCGAACGCGGCCGCGCCATCCAGGGCGGCCTGCCGGAGGACCAGGAGCCGTTCATCGCGCTCCGCGACTCCAGCAAGATCAAGGAGGGCCACGACCCGGATCTCTAGCGCGCCGACGGGGTCAGGACCGCGCCGACCTGCTCGACGAGCCCGGACATCTCGAACGCGACCTGACCCACGTCGCAGCCCGGCTGCACCATCGCGGCGAGGCTCGCCAGGGTGTGCCCGTCGCCGAGCGCCATGACGAACAGCAGGCTGCGCCGCATCTCCACGATCGTGCGCACGACCGGGCCCGCCTCCGTGTACGCCGACAGCCCCTGCGCGAGGGACACCACCCCGGCGACCATCGCGGCGAGCTGGTCGGCGCGCTCCGGCGGCAGCTCGTTGGACGCCGCGACCAGCAGCCCGTCCCCGGACACCGCGACGGTGTGCCGGACGCCCTCCACGCGGTCCGTGAAGCCGCTGAGCACCCAGTCGAGGCCCGTGGTGGCTGTCATGAGGTGGCAGGTCCTTCCTGGTTCACCGGCACCGGGACTGCGCCGGGACGGCCGATCGGATGCCGGGAGCCCGGCGGCGACGCGGTCGCCGGCACGCCCGCGGAGGTCGAGGAGTCAGGATCCGGTGACGCACCGACGGTACGCCGTGGCAGCCCGTCGTCGAACGCCCGGGCCTCGACCGTGGGCCCGTCAGCGGCGACACGACCGGCGGCACCACCGGCGGCCACCGGCACCCGCGCGCCACCCCGCCGCGGCACCGGGATGTCCATCGGCTCACCGCCGGGCAGCGCCGGACTCCGCTCCAGCGGCCGCGGCGGCAACCGCCGGGCGGCGGGCCTCGACGCCGGCTCCGGGCGCGCCACAGGCTCGGGCGTGGCGGCAGGGGCCTCGGCCGGCAGCGGGCGGACGGACGGCTCGGGTGCCCGCACGACCAGGTCGGCCGGGAGGCGGACGGTGGCGACGATCCCGCCGGCCGGGGACGGTCGCAGGGTGACGCCGGCGCCGTGGCTGGCGGCGAGCCGGCCGACGAGGGTGAGCCCCAGCCCCAGCCCGGTCGCCGGCGGGTCGGACCGGCCCGGTTGGAGGCGCCCGTTGAGCTCCTCCAGCCGGTCCGGGTCCATGCCGGGGCCGCCGGGCACGCCGGGGTCGGTGACGTGGATGACGGCGCCCTCGCCGGTCCGGGCCGCGTCGACCACGACGGGCAGGTCGCCGGTGGAGTGCCGGGCGGCGTTGTCGAGCAGCTCGGCCAGGAGGTGCACGACGCCGTCGACGGCGGCGGGACCGACCGCCGTGGCACTGTCGACGCGTCCGTACTCGACGCGCTCGTACGCCTGAATCCGGGACTGCGCGGCCCTGAGCACGTCGAACAGCGGCACCGGCGCCGGGTGGACCCGGACGGCCTCCGCGCCCGCGAGGACGAGCAGGCTGTGCGTGTCGTGCCGGATCCGGGTCGCGAGATGGTCGACGGCGAACAGCAGCGCCAGCCTGTCCGGGTCCGCCTCGTCCCGCTCCGCGTCGTCGAGCCGTTCGAGCAGCGCGTCCGTGAGCCGCGCGGACCGGCGGGCCAGGTCGGCGTACATCCCGGTCTCCCCCGAACGCAGCGCCGCCTGCGAAGCGGCCTGCTCGGCGGCCCGGGCCGTGGACCGGCGCACGGCGTCCAGGGCCTCGCCGAGCCGCCCGATCTCGTCCCGCCCGGCGGCGGCCGGCTCCCCCGCGACGCCCGGCGGGCCTTCCGGATGGGCCAGGCGCAGCGTGGCGGCGAGCAGCGCACGCAACCGGCGGCGCGACGACCGGCCCGCGGCGACCGCGAGCCCGACCGCGACGACGGCGACCAGCAGGACGGCGGCGAGCCCGAGGACGACCGTCCGGTTCTGCCGGTCACGGACGTCGGTGGCGGTGGCCGCGTTGTCGGCCGCGACCCGGTCGGCGAGGTCCCGCAGCCCGTCGAGCTGCGCGAGCCCACCCCGCGCCCAGTCCCCGGCGTCCGTGGGCGCCGACGCCCCGGCCAGCAGCGCGTCGACGCCGGCGGTCACGTCCATCCCGGCGAGCAGCGACCGCCACGCGGGCGCGGCCCCGGCCGAGAACCGCGCGAACGCGTCCCCGGCGGCCGACCGGTGCGCGACCAGTCCGTCCCGGTCGGCCGCCGTCAGCTCCCCGGCGGCGGCGACCCTGACGGCGGTGACCTGGATCTGCGCCAGCTCCTCCGTGCCGACGGCGAGCCACCCCGCGGCCCGCATCCCGGTCCCGGCGGCCGGCGGCGCGACCCGGTCGGCGAGCTCCTGCTGGAAGGCGACCAGGTCCGCGATCAGCCGCCGGTACTCCAGCAGCAGCACCTGCCCGGGCTCGTCAGGCTCCCGAGCGGCGACCCGGGCCCGCAGCAGCGCGAGCCCGTCGAGGTTGCCGACGGCGCCGAGGGCGGCACCGGAGGCTCGCAGGCGGACGACGGCGGCGTCGGTGCCGGCGAACGAGGCTGTGAACGAGGCGGTGAAGGAGGCGGCAAGGGCAGCACCGGAGGCCGCGCCGCTCAGCAGCCGCGCGGCGGCCAGCCGCTCCCGCTGCAGCCCGTCGGCGACCCGTCCGGCCTCCGCCGCGGCCGAGACCGCGCCGCGCAGGTCCCCGGCCCGGCCGCTGCGATCGGCGTACACCGATGCGGCGACCCCCGCGAGGCCGAGCAGCCCGGCGAGGGGCAGGACCAGGATCAGGGCGAGCTTCGCGGCGACGGGGACGTCGGCGAACGTCACCTTCCGACGCCGGCGGACCGGCGCAGCGTCACGCACGACCTCCACCGCCTCCCCTCATCGGCTGCCTCATGCGTACCGCTTTTGCGGTACGTACGGAAGAGATAACTTTTGGTAGTCGCCCGAATTCCACGTATTGACGCGGTATGCGCCTCGCTTAAGCAAGAACAAAGACAAAGTTGAGCCGCACCCGCACCTGCCCGCTTGAATGGGAGATCACGCGCTCATTAGGGTTCAGGGATGCCTGAGCGGCTCTTCACGGATGACGACCCCTCATCCGACTCGCACAGACGAGTCAAGGGCGCCTTCTTCGCCGACTACACAGGCGAGTTCCCGATGCCACGCGTCCTCAACGAGCCGCTGCCGGCCGACGAGGACGAGGAGCCGGCCGGTACACCCGCCGCGAGGACGTCACGAGGACCCGCACCCGCCTGGCTGCGCACCGGACGGCCCGCCCTGCACGAGCTGATGCGCAGCCGCAGGACGGCGCTCATGGCCCTCGGCGGCGGTGTCGTCGCGATCGGCGGGCTCGGCTCCGGCGCCGCGGCGATGCTCGGCCGCCCCGAGGACGCCGCCGACATGGTCCGGACCGGTCAGGGCGGCGGCAACGTCTCCCCGCGCGACGCCGGCTCGTTCTCCAACCGCGACTCCAGCTACACCAGCGGCCTCGGCGACCTCAACGACCTCGGCGCCGCCGGCACCGCCGACTCGGCCTCCGCCGCGGCCGTCGCCGCGATGCGCGCCACGCCACGCTTCCCGTCGCCGCTCAACCGCGACCCGGTGCTGCACCTGCTGCGCCGCTGCACGTTCGGCCCGACCCAGGGCGACGTCGCCGCGGTCAAGGAGCTCGGCATCGACGGCTGGCTCGACCAGCAGCTCGAGCCGGACAAGCTCGCCGACCCGGTCGCCGACGCGGCGCTGAAGACCACGCCGACCGTCACCATGACCACCGCGCAGATCCGCGCGGCGGTCAAGGAGGGCGACAACAAGGCGATGTACGAGCTGACCCGCGCCGTCATCGCCCGGCAGGTGTGGAGCTCCCGGCAACTGTTCGAGGTGATGGTCGACTTCTGGAACAACCACCTCAACATCACCAGCCCGTTCGACGGCGGCTGGGACACCCGGGTGCCGTACGACGTGAACGTCATCCGCAAGCACGCCCTCGGCAAGTTCTCCGACATGCTGATCGCCTCGGCCCGGGACCCGGCGATGATGCGCTACCTGGACAACACGTCCTCGGACAGGCGCAACGTCAACGAGAACTACGGCCGTGAGCTCCTCGAGCTGCACACCGTCGGGATCGACGGCGGCTACAACGAGAAGGACGTCCGCAACTCGGCGTACCTGATGACGGGCCGCACCGCGACCCGCGAGGGCGCGTTCAGGTACGAGCAGAACCGGCACTGGACCGGCGCGGTCAAGGTGCTCGGCTTCCAGCACGCGAACAAGTCCGCGAAGGACGGCCTCGCGGTCGGCGACGCGTACCTGCTGTACCTCGCCACCCACCCGTCGACGGCGAAGTACGTGGCCCGCAAGCTCGCCGTCCGGTTCGTGTGCGACACGCCGCCGCAGTCGCTCGTCGACCGGCTCGCGACCGCGTACCAGCAGAGCGGCTCGGCGATCGTCCCGGTGCTCAAGGTCCTGTTCCGCTCCCTGGAGTTCTGGCTCGCGGCCGGCCTGAAGACCCGCCGCCCCCTGGAGAACTTCGTCGCGACCGCCCGGGTCGTCGGCACCAAGCCCGGCGCCGACACCGGCAAGGCCCTCGAAGACCTGTACAACTTCACCCGCAAGCTCGGCCAGGCACCGCTGGGCTGGGACCCGCCGGACGGCTACCCCGACGTCGCCAACGCCTGGAGCTCCGCGGCCGGCATGCTGGAGACCTGGAACTCGCACCGCGCGTTCCTGCAGCAGTCGTTCAAGGGCCTCAACAACCCGCGGGCCGACTCGCTCGTCACCCAGCCCGCCGCGACCCTCGCGACCTACCTCGACGTGCTGTGCAACCGGCTCATCTTCCAGCCGATGCAACCCGCCGAACGCGACGCGCTGATCAAGTTCCTCGGCGCGAAACCCGACACCCGGGTCACCGACGCCAACCTCGGCGGGAAACTGCCCAACCTGGCCCCACTCGTCCTCGACTCCGTCTACCACGCGCTGCGGTGAGGCTATGAATTCCCTTCCTGAAGGCGAGCGCCGCCCCGCTTCAATCGAAGAGCTGCGCCGGCACGGGCCCAACCTGTGCGAGGCCGCCATCCGCGTGCAGGCCGACCAGGTGCAGGACGAGCTCGCCGCCGAACGCGACCGGTGGAGCAAGGGCTTCACCCGCCGCCGGCTCGTGCAGGGCGCCGGGTACGTCGGCGTCGCCGCGCTCGGCGCGCAGCTGGTGACGAGCCGGGTCGCGTTCGCCGCGCCCGAGGACACCAAGGGCACCCTGATCGTCATCTTCCTGCGCGGCGGCATGGACGGCCTGTCCGTCGTCGCGCCCGGCGACGACCCCAACTACCGCTCGATGCGGCCCAACATCGCGATCCCCATGGCGGCGCTCCTGCCCGCCGGGCGCGGCTTCGGGCTCAACCCGGCGATGACCGCGCTGTACCCCTTCTGGCAGGCCGGCAAGATGGCCGCCGTGCACGCGGTCGCCTCCCCCGACGCCAGCCGCAGCCACTTCCAGGCGCAGGACGCCCTCGAACGCGGCGCCGCGTCCGTCGCCGTGCGCACCGGCTGGCTCGACCGGGTCCTCGCCCAGATGGGCCCCGGCACCACGTTCCGCGCCGTCGCGCAGGGCAACGCGCTGCCGCGGTCCCTCGTCGGTGGCGAGCAGGCGATCGTGCTCAACGGCATCCGCGACTTCCGCATCGACAACGACGCCATGCGCAGCCAGACCATGGAAGCGCTGAAGACCCTGTACACCGGCCTGGACCACTCCCTCGCGGCGACCGCCGGCAGCACCATCCAGGCCATCAACACCGCGCAGAAGATCGCGAACTCGCAGTACCGGCCCGCCGAAGGCGTCCAGTACCCGGGTGGCGGCATCGCCGACCGGCTGCGCGACATCGCGCAGCTCATGAAGGCCGGCGTCGGCCTGCGCGTCGCGGCGCTGGACGTCGGCGGCTGGGACATGCACACCAACCTCGGCCGCGTCGACGGCGGCGACATGCGCAACTCGCTGACCAACCTGTCCGAGGCGATCGGCGCCTTCGCCACCGACCTCGGCCCGCTGCTGGACACCACGACCGTCATCACGATGAGCGAGTTCGGCCGGCGCGTCCAGGAGAACGGCAACGTCGGCGTCGACCACGGCCACGGCAACGCGATGCTGCTGCTCGGCGGCGGCCTCAACGGCGGCAAGGTGCACGGCAACTGGCCCGGCCTGTCCGCCGGCGCCCTCGACCAGGGGGACGTCGCGGGAGCCAACGACTACCGCGACATCCTCGCCGAGATGCTCAAGAAACGCTTCAACGTCCAGGACTCGGCGGCGATCTTCCCCAACCACCAGTTCAAGACGCTGGGCGTGTTCAGAGGCTGAAGACCGGGCCCGTCGTCGTGGTCAGCGAGCAGGCGTTGCCGTACGTCTTCTTGTAGTTGACCCGCTTGCCCTTCCACCGGCCGGCGGCGGTGACGGTGACCGGGTCGTACTGCATCGTGCACGCGCCGCCCTCGCCGGTCAGCCGGGCGAAGTCGCCGCCGACCTTCGCGAGCGCGGTGCACGCGTCACGGGCCTGCTTGTGGCTGCCGCCGGCGGGCCGGCACCGCAGCGACGCACGGCTCGTGGCCGGCTTGCCGCTCTCGCCCTTCGCCACGGTCAGCACGAGCTGCGTGGGCTTGACGGCTGCCGCCGACGCCCCCGCCGCCGCCACTGTCTCCACGGTCGCGATCGCCGCCACCAGCATCGTTGCCGTCGCGACCAACCGTCCTGCACCCATTCCCTGACCCCCGTCGCACCTGCTGAAACCGTGCGTAGCTTACACCGAAATTTCCGACATTTCGCCTTTTTCATAATGTACGACTGCCGCCCGTCGACCAGGCCTCGCAAGCTCGGCTTCGGGGCCTGACCTTCGCAAGGGCAGGCGCCACCGCACGAACGCCGGTTGCGGTGACTCCAGGTCCCGAAGGTGCGGGTGGTGCTCCCGCGACGAATTGCGGCGCGCGATGCTCCCTGTTGATCGACGTCGCGGTCTAGGGTGCTACCAGCAGACGCTCGGGAGGAGACTGCCGTGACCCTGGAGGCACAGGCGCAGAAGCTCATCGCCGGTCTGGTGCGGGTCGCCGTCATGGCGCCCGCCGACGCTCCCCCGCCCGATCGGGCCACCCTCCCGCCGCCGCACCGGCAGGTGCTGCTGCTCCTCGGCCGGCGCGACCGCGAGTTCCGGCTCTCCGACCTCGCCGCCGAGCTCGGCTCCTCGGTCGCCGCGACGATGGCGATCGTGTCGCCACTGGTCGCCGACGGCCTCGTCGAGATGCGGCCGGCACCCTCGTATGCGGCGCACGACATGCGGGTCGCGGCCACCGAACGTGGCCTGGCGCTGACCCCCGCGCCGTCCAACTGGGCGGAGACCGTCCTCGGCAGCGTCGAGGACCTCGACGAGCCCACCCAGGCGCGGCTGCTGCGGATCGTCACCACCAGGATCACGCAGTTGCAGCGGGAGGGGCGCATCCCCGTGAGCCGGATGTGCCTGTCGTGCCGGTTCTTCGACGGCTACCGGCACCCCGGCACCGAGACGCCGCACCACTGCTGGTTCGTCGACGCCCCGTTCGGTTACCGGGAGTTACGACTGCACTGCCCAGACCACATTCAGGGTGGCCCGTCTCCACGGTCCGGGTGAACGGGCCGCTCACACGCTGCGGGTGACGCGCCGTGCTCCTATGCTGTGCCTGATGAGCCTGCTGGGAGCGCCATGTCGATGTCGGTAACGGTCAATGTGCTGATGGACGGGTCCACCGTGGTGTCCGTCCGGGGCGAGATCGACCACGGGACGGCCGCGACGCTCCGTCAGGATCTCGTCGCCGCCGCCACCCAGCGCCGGCCGAGCGTGCTGCGGGTCGACCTCGGGCTCGTCACGTTCCTGGACTCGGCGGCCGTCGGCGCGCTCGTCGGCGCCCAGCGCGAGGCGGGCGTCGAGGGGGTCCGCCTGGTGATCCACCGGGCCAGCCCGTTCGTGCACCGGCAGCTGCGCACCGCGGGCGTCGACCACCTCCTCGGCGTCCCCGCCGAGCCGGACCCCGACCACATCGCCTTCTGAGCCCGGCCGCGGCCGGATCCCGCCACCGCCCTCAGGAGCTGCCGGCGTCGGCCTGCGCGGCCGGTGCGGGCGCGGCGGCGACCTGTGCCGGCACCGCGTGGTCGTGGCGGACGGGGGCGGGACGCACGTCGTCGTGCGGGAACACCCAGGTCCGGTACGCCCACAGGCGGAACAGCATCGCGAGGGCCGTGCCGAGCACCATGCCGAACCCGAAGTCCGAGATCTCCTCGACGAGGGTGCTGACCGCCGGCTCCTGCAGCCCGAAGACGTAGCGCGCGACGAACAACGGCGCCGCGTTGACCGCGACGCCGATGCCGTTGATGACCAGGTAGAGCGCCATCTCGTGATGGCGGCGACGGCCGCCCCGGGTCCGGAAGGACCACTCACGGTTCAGGAAGTAGGACACCACCGACGCGACCACGTTCGCGATCGTGAGCGCCGTGACCGGCTTGCTGTCCAGCACCGTCAGCCGCAGCCCGTAGTTGACCAGCAGCGTGACGACGTAGCAGAAACCGCCGACGATCACGAACTTGACCGTCTCGCGGTGGTCCCGCATCAGCCGTGCCACGGGGCGGGGTAGCCGGTTGAGCGTCCGGTCAGTGAGCCGCATCGGCCGGACTATACCCGGCGAACCTTGCGACACGCCCGGCGCCGACCACCGGTTCCCCCGCCTACGTCCTCACCGCTCACCCGTGCACACCGACGCGCCGGGCGTGACCGCGACGGTCGCGTCGACAGGCCCCACCACCACGCAGTACGCCACCGACGGATCGACGCCCTTCACCACGTACGACGTCGTCCCGGCCGGCACCTCCGCCACCACCGCGGGCGGCCCACCGGCCCGTGAAAGCGCCACGACCGCCTTGCCGCTCAGCCCCGTCCAGGTGACGGCGAGCGCGGTCCCGTCGTCCCGCAGCCGCAGATCCCGCACCCGCACCGGCTCACCCCCACCGGCCCCGCCCTGACCCGCCCCGCTCGGACCCGCCCCGCCCGAACCTGGAGCCCCACTGGCACCGGCGGTCCCACCGGCACCGGCGGTGCCGCCCGGGCCGGCGGAACCGGTGGCGGCTGCGACCGGGCCGGCAGGCGGGCCGGCGGACCGGTCCGGGGCTGTCCCGGACGGCCACAGGATCGACACGGCGGCGATGGCCAGCGCCGCCGCGACGATCCCCGCCACCGCCTTGAGCGGCACGACGACCCGCCGCTCGCCGACGACCGGCGCTCCACCCCGGGGATGACCCACGGCGGCGGCGCCGGAAGTCCCGTGCGGCACGACGGGGGCCTCTACGACCTCGGGAGGAGCCTCCGCCGGCGGTACATCCGCCGCCGCCGCCGGAAACGAGGGTGCGGCAGGCTCGTCGGGGAGTTCCTCGTCGAGGTCCGCATCCGGGTCGTCGAGGGCGTCCGGGGTGGCGGGGACGCTCTCGACGGCGACGGGAGCGGCCGGTGGGAGCAGTGAGGCGGGCATCGGGGGCTCGACGGCGGCGAGCTCCCACTCGACCGCCTTCGTGAAGGGGTGCCGGTTGCCGAGCCGGGACCTGGCCGCCGCGTGCGCGAGCGTGAACAGGCGGCGCGACGCGGGGACGTTGCCGTCGGCGTGGTGCAGGGCGGCGAGCTCGGCGGCGATCCGGATGGTGTCGAGGTCGTCGGCGCCGTACTCGCGGCGGTGCACGGCATAGGCGGCGTTGAGCATGGTGAGCGCGAGCGGTCGCTGACCCCGGTCGCGTTGCAGGAGCGCGAGGTTGACGCGGGTCAGCCGGATGACGCGGACCGCTTCGGGGCCGGTGACGGGGTCGGTCTCGTCGACGCCGCTGTCCAGGACCCGGTGGTAGAGCGCCTCGGCGGCGTCCCACTCGTCGTAGTCGTGGCGGACGGCGGCGAGGACGGCCCAGGCGTGCACGGTCGCCACGTCCGCCGGGCCGTACGCCTGCTCCGCCTGGGTGGCGACGGCGTCGGCGAGGTCGTAGGCGGCGTCGAGGTCGCCGAGCTCCCGCAGCGCCTCGGCCAGCAGCCGGCGCGCGGTGAGCCGGTCGCCGGGCGGCAGGCCGGGCTCGTCGAGCAGCTCCCGGGCGGCCGCCTGGGCGCCGTGCAGGTCCCAGGTGGCGATGAGGTCCTCGACGGCGGCGAGGTCCGCGTCGAAACCGGACTCGGGCTGCGGGACGGATCCCCTGTCGGCATCACCAGTGGTATCGACGCGAGTCACAGCCTCCCCTTCCGCCCGAGAGCCTAGAGGGAAGGGTGACGCAACGCCAGCCTTCGATCACGATGCGCGCAGATGGCGTCGGCTCCGGCAGCCTGCCACGTCGCTGCCGGAGCCGAGCCGTCCCGCGTTACCGCGTCGTGTGCCCGCGGGCGCCGCACACTGTGAAGGTTCGGCCGCGCGGCCGGGGCCTTGAGCGAATCGGCGGAGATTTCAACCCAGCAGACGGGTGTAGAGCCGCAGGTAGTCCTCGACCATCCGGTCGGCGGAGAAGCGGCCGACGGCGTGCCCGCGGACCTGGTGCCGGTCGAGTTTGAGGGCGTCGTCGAGGACCTCGACCGCCTCGGCGACGGAACTGGCGAGGTAGCCGGTGACGCCCTCGTCGACGACCTCCGGCATCGAGCCGAGCGGATACGCCACGACGGGCGTGCCACAGGTCATCGCCTCGACGACGGACAGGCCGAACGGCTCGGCGAACCCGATCGGGTGCAGCAGCGCGGCGGCGGCGCCGAGGACCTCGGCGCGTTCGGCGGGGCCGATGTTGCCCAGATACACGATCTGCTCGCCGTCGATCTGCGGCAGGACCTCCTCGGCGTGGTAGCGCTCGTCGTGGACGGGTCCGGCGATGAGCAGCCGGCGGCCGGCGGCGCGGGCGATGCGGATCGCGTCGGCGGTGCCCTTGTCGGGGTGGATACGGCCGAACGCGACGAGCGATTCGCCGGGCGCGGCCCGGAACGGGAACTGCGCGACGTCGATGCCGTGGTAGATCGTCGCGGCGTAGTCGAGGCCGGGCCCGCGGTCGGCGTCGGAGATGGACACGAACGCGGAGCGGGCCCGCTGGTACGCCGGAAGGATGGCCGGGGAGCAGAAGCCGTGCACGGTGGTGACGAGCGGCGCCCGGCAGAACCCGCTCATCGCGAGCGGCAGCCAGTCGAGGTTGTTGTGCACCAGGTCGAACTCGGCGCTGCGGTCGAAACAGTGCGCCACGTGCAGCGCTTCCCAGATCCTCCCGTCGTGGGCGGTGTCCTCGTTGTACGGGCGCTCGAGGACGCCGTCGAGGTGCGCGGCGGTGACGGAGTCGAGGCTGGCGAAGAGGGTGACGTCGACGCCGCGCGCGACGAGTCCCTCGGCGAGCAGGGAGACGACCTGTTCCCACGGCCCGTACGCGCGAGGCGGGGTCCGCCAGGCGATCGGTCCCAGCAGTGCGACCTTCATCGGCGCTCCCTACCCCTCGCTGTGCGGTCGAACCCGTCCATCTTCCCCCTGCTCAGCTACGCCGGCCGGCTGCCGATAGGCAGGTCAGCCGAACCAGCGACAAGGAGACCGATGACCGCATGGCGCTGGTATGCGGGACTGGGCCTCGGCGCGGTGGTCGTCGGCGCGTTCCTCCCGGTCATCCCACGCCAGGCGCTGTACTCGCTCGTCGGCGTGTCGACGGTGGTCGCGGTGGTCGCCGGGGTGCGCCGGCACCGGCCCGCGCACCGCCGGACGTGGTGGCTGTTCGCCGCGGGCCTCGCCTGTTCGGTGCTGGGCGCGGTCGCGTGGGCGGTCGACTACGGGCTCACCGGTGAGGTCGGCTTCCCCTCGGCGAAGGACGCCGTGTTCCTGGCCGCGTACCCGTTCCTCGGCGGCGGCCTCGTCAGCTGGGTGCGCCGGGACCCGCGGAGACCGCGCTGGGAGCGGCTCATCGACTCCGGCATCGTCGCTTCCGGGGTGGCGGCGCTGACCTGGACGTTCATCGTGCATCCGGTGCTGGCCGGCGACCGTTTCGACGGCCCGCACCGCACGAGCGACCTGCTGTACGCGGCGATCGACCTGGCGCTGGTCGTGGCCGCGACCCGGATGGCGTTCACGGCGAGCGTCCGCAACGCCGCGCACCGGCTCGTGTGCGTGGCGGCGGCGACGCTGATCGCCGGTGACACGGTCTACTACGTGGCCGTCGCGTGGACCGGCGACCCGAAGGGCGACCGCGTCTCCGCGGCGCTGTACCTGTGCGCGTACGCGCTGCTGGGCACCGGCGCCCTGCACCCGTCGATGGCGGAGGCGGCGGGGCGCCTCGAACGCGCGCAGCAGGTGATCCCGCGGCACCGCATCTATCTGTACACGGTGCTGTCGCTGATCGGTCCGGTCATCGCGATCACGATGCTGATGGTCGCGACGCCGCTGCCGTCGCGGTGGTGGGCGGTCGTGCCCCTGGCGACGTCGATCGTCACGTCGGTCCTGCTGATCGCCCGGCTGAGCCAGCTCGTGCAGTTCGCGAACCGGCGCGTGGAGGAGCTCGACGCGCACGCCCTCGCGCTCGGCGCGGCGCTGCGGGAGCAGGACACGCTGCGGCAGCAGCTGACGCACCGGGCGCTGCACGACGCGCTGACCGGCCTGGGCAACCGCGCGCTGCTGCAGGAGCGCCTGGAGCACGCGCTGACCCGCACGAACGCGGCGCACGGCCTGCTGCTGCTGGACCTGGACGGGTTCAAGGACGTCAACGACTCGTTCGGGCACCCGGTCGGCGACGCGCTGCTGATGGAGGTGGCGGCGCGGCTGGTCGGCGAGGTCGACACCGCCGACACGCTGGTCCGGCTCGGCGGCGACGAGTTCGCCATCCTGCTGGAGGACGTGCCGGTGCTGCGGGTGGACGCCGTCGGCCGGGCGGTCGTCGACGCGCTCGCCCAGCCGTACGAGATCGGCGGGCGGGAGCTGAGCGTCACCACCAGCGTGGGGACCCTGGTGGTGCACGCACCGTCGACGCCCGCGGAGGCGCTGCGCAACGCGGACCTCGCCCTGTACGCGGCGAAGGCGGCCGGCAAGAACCGGCTCGCCGCCTACGAGCCGCGGCTGGCGACCGAGCGGCACGAGCACATGCGTCTGTCGGCGGAGCTGCGCCGGGCCGTCGCGAACGACGAGTTCACCGTCCACTACCAGCCGGTCGTGGACCTGTCCTCGGGCCGGGTCACCGCCGTGGAGGCGTTGCTGCGCTGGAACCCCGAGGGCCGGTCCGTGCCGCCGCTGGACTTCATCCCCATCGCCGAGCAGTACGGCCTCATCGTCCCGATCGGTGCATGGGTGTTGCGGCAGGCGTGCCACGACGTCCGCTCCTGGCATGAGCGCTACGGCATCTCCGTCACCGTCAACGTGTCCGGCCGCCAGTTGCGCGAGCCGGACTTCGCGCAGACGGTCCTGTCGGCGCTGCGCGACGCGGGCCTGCCGGGCAGCGCGCTGATCCTGGAGATCACCGAGACGGTCCTGGTGTCGTCGTCGGCGGAGGGCGACGACGTGACGGTGCTGCTGTCGGCGCTGCGCGAGGAGGGTGTGCGGGTCGCCGTCGACGACTTCGGCACCGGCTACTCGTCCCTGGCGTACCTGCGGCACCTGCCGGTCGACATCCTGAAGATCGACCGGGCGTTCACGCCGGAGGGCGGGATGGCCGAGGAGATGGCGTTCACCCGCGCGATCGTCGAGCTCGGCAACAGCCTGCGCCTGTCGTCGATCGCCGAGGCGGTCGAGACGCCGGAACAGGCGGACCGGCTCCGGGAGCTGGACTGCCCGCAGGCGCAGGGATACCACTTCTCCCGGCCGCTGCCGGCCGACGCCCTCGACGAGGTCCTCACCGCCGGCGACGGCGTCCTGCACGGCGCGCCCACACCCGCCAATACGTGAGGAGGACCCGGGGCGTCCCCGGGTCCTCCTTCAAGCGGACGTCACCAGTCCTTGATCCACGTGACCTTGGTGTCGAGCCAGTCGTTGAGGCGCGCGACCTGGTCGACGTCGGTGTCGAGCCAGCTGACCTGGCCGGTGATGGCGAGGATCGCGAACACCACGGCGGTGCCGCTGAACAGCACGCCCAGGGTGCCGGTGCCGCGGCCGGCGACGTGCCGGCGGGCGCCGGCGATGATCCCGCCGAAGGACAGCAGCAGGCCGATCGCGCCGAGCGGCAGCGCCCAGACGGCGAGCAGGCCGGTGAGGGCGGCCGCGACGGCGGCGACACCGACGACGAGGCCGAACGTGGACAGCAGGCTCGCGCGGGCCGGACGGCCCGTCTCGACCGGCACGACGTCGACGTCGGGGGCCGGCTCACGGTCGATGACCGGCTTCATGGTCGTGGTGTGGGTCTCCCGGCGGTCGGCGATGCCGTCCCGGTCGGTGTCGGTGTCGGTGACGCCGGACATCGGCCCGACGGCGGGGATCCGGTGGGTGCGGTCCGACGTGCGGAGCCGCTTCGCCTCGACCCGGTCGTCGATCCCGTCACCGTCCTTGTCGAGACGGTTGTCGAGCGTCCGGTCGTCGACACCGTCGCGGTCCTTGTCGAGACGGTTGTCGAGCGTGCGGTCCTCGACACGGTCGTCGACACCGTCGCCGTCCCGGTCCACCTGGGCGTTGCGCCCGCCGAAGAGCTGCCCGATGCGTGCCACGTGTGTTCACCTCCTGTGAAGCGCCCGGCCGCACACCCGGGGGGTTTCGGAGCGCGGCGGATGGGGCGGATGTCGATGCGGGTACCCAACGCCGTCCCACCTCAATCGGGTGTCATTCGTTTGGTGGTGGTATGCCCGGGTATCGCCGCAGGCATGGAGCCAGAACTCACGCATGACGAGATCGAGGCACGCGGCAGCCTCGGCCGGTACATCCCCATGGCGAGCCTCCCGGGCGACCGCGACGACCTGATGGCCGGCGCCTCCGAGCTCAACGCACCCGACGACGTGCTCGCCGAACTGGAGCGGCTGCCCGAGGACAAACTGTTCGAGACGGTGAGCGAGGTGTGGGCCGCGCTCGGGCACCGCACCGGGGACGCCGCCCACCGTTGATCCAAAGGGCCGGGACGCCGGTGTACGTCACACGCACAACGCGCTAGCGTCCCGTTGCGTGGAGTGCTCCGTGCTGGGTCCGGTCGAGGTCGTCGTGGGCGGCGCGCCCGTCGACCTCGGCGGACCCCGCCAGCAGCTGATCGTCGCAGGTCTGCTCTACCACGCGGGCCGGGTCGTCACGGTCGCCGATCTCATCGAGCTGGTGTGGGACGACGACCCACCGGCGACCGCCCGCAACCAGCTGCAGACCGCCGTCTACCGCATCCGCCGGCTGCTCGGGCCCGGCGGCGCCCTGCAGACCGACCCGGCGGGCTACCGGATCACGGTGCCCGGGGACGGTCTCGACCTCACCCGCTTCCAGGCCGCGTTGCAGCGGGCGCGCACAGAGCCGGACCGGGAGGCCGCCGGGCACTACCGTGCGGCGCTCGACGAGTGGCGCGACGTGCCGTTCGCGGGGCTGCCCGGCTCCGTCGTCGGCCGCTGGCGGGACTCCCTCACCGAGCTGCGCTGGGCCGCGACCGAGGAGTGGGCGGAGTGCCTGCTCGCCCTGGAGCGGCACCGCGAGATCGTCGAGCGGGTCGCGCCGCTGGTCGCCGCGCACCCGCTGCGGGAGCGGCTGGTCGGGGCGCTGATGACGGCGCTGCACCGCGACGGCCGGCAGGCCGAGGCGCTGCAGCTCCACCAGCGCACCGTCGAGGCGCTGCGCGACGAGCTCGGCGTCGACCCCGGCCCGCAGCTGCGCGAGCTGCACCTGGAGGTGCTCCGCGGGACGGCGGCGCAGCCGCAGCCGGCGACCAGCGCGCTGCCGCGGGTCGTCGACCGGCTGCGCGGCAGGCTCGCGGAGACCGAGCGGCTGCTGCGCGCGGCCCGTGGCGCCTACCGGGTGATCGTCATCGACGGGATGGCCGGCGTCGGCAAGTCGACCTTCGCGGTGTCCGCCGCCGCGCAGCTGGCATCAGAGCCCGTGCGGCAGGTCGAGCGCTTCCAGGGGAAGACCGCGGCGAGCGCCTCAGAGCCGGCGCAGCAGCCGGTGCTCCTCGACGACCGGCACTGAGAGGGTCTTGTAGCCGACCTCGTCGAACAGGACGGTCATCTGCTCCCCCGCGTAGGACAGCACGACGCCCTTGCCCCATTCGCCGTGGCGGACCTCGCTGTGGATCGGGAAGGGCACGTCGCCGGCGGCGGCGAGCCCGGCCTGCGCGCTGCCGTCGAGGCAGTTGTCGCAGTGCCCGCACGTGCCGTCGAGGTGCTCACCGAAGTACGCGAGCAGCGACTGGCCGCGGCACAGCTCCGTCTCGGCGAAGTTGCGCATCATGTCGAGGCGGGACCGGGAGACCGTCTGCTGCCGCTCCGCCTGGGCCTCGGCGAGCTCGGCGGACCTCGCCGGCGTCGGCGCCCAGCGGGGCGCCTTCACCTTGCTGCCGTGCAGCAGCTGCGCGCCGCCGACCTCCTCCAGAAGGCTCAGCAGCTGCCCGAGCTTGCGGGCGCCGAGGCCGGTGCGCTCCTCCAGCTCGTCGCGGGTGATCGGGTCCGGCGCGACGGAGCGCAGCAGCGCCGCGAGGGAGCTGACCTCCTCGCGGTCGACGGACACGTTGGTGAAGAACTTCCGCAGCCCGGTGTCCTCGGTGCGGTGCAGCAGCAGCACCTGCGCCGGCTGCCCGTCGCGGCCGGCCCGGCCGATCTCCTGCAGGTAGGAGTCCGGCGAGTCCGGCAGCGAGATGTGGTTGACCCAGCGGATGTTGGGCTTGTCGATGCCCATGCCGAACGCCGTCGTCGCGACCATGATCTCGACCTCGTCGGCGAGGAACGCCTCGTGGGCGCGCTCGCGGTCGCCGGCGCTCATGCCACCGTGGTACGCGACGGCGGGCATGCCCTCCTCGATCAGGCGCTCGGCGAGCTCCTCGGTCGCCCGGCGGGTCGGCGCGTAGATGATCCCCGGCGGCGTCGACTCCTTCAGCCGGGCGAGCAGCCGGCGGAACCTGGTCTGCTCGTCGGCGCAGTGCACCGACTCGAGGAACAGGTTCGGCCGGTCCAGGCCCGTGACGACGATCTCCGGGTCCCGCATGCCGAGCCGGTCGACGATGTCCTCCCGTACCGGCGGAGAGGCCGTCGCGGTCAGGGCGACGATCGGCGGGCGGCCGAGCTCCCGGATGAACTGCCCGAGCTGCAGGTAGTCGGGGCGGAAGTCGTGACCCCACGCGGAGACGCAGTGCGCCTCGTCGACCGCGACGAGGCTCGGCTTCAGCGCCTTGATCTGCGCGACGCGGGCCGGGTCGGCGAACTGCTCGGGCGTCAGGAACACGAACTCGGCGTCGCCGGCGCGCAGCGCCTCCAGGGCCTCCGCGCGCTCGGCCTTGCCCTCGGCGGACGACAGCCGCACCGCCTGCAGCGACGCGTGGTTGCGCGCGGTCAGCGACGCGATCTGGTCCTGCTGCAACGCCAGCAGCGGCGAGATGACGATCGTCGGCCCGGGCAGCAGCGGCGCCGGCACCTGGTAGATGGCGGACTTGCCGGCACCGGTCGGCAGCACGGCCAGGGCGTCGCGGCCCTCCATCAACGCCCGCATCGCCGTCACCTGCTCGTCGCGCAGGCGGTCCCAGCCGAAACGTTCCTTCGCGATGCGCCGCAGGTCGTCCGTCATGCCGCTCTTACTACCATGGTCGTGGCCGCCTTCTGGTAGGACGGGGGGTATGCCTATCGAAACGCAGGGCGTGGTCGCCCTCGGCAAAGGCCGCCCCGTCAGCCTCGAGACCGTCATCGTCCCCGATCCCGGCCCCGGTGAGGCGGTGGTGGAGGTCCAGGCGTGCGGGGTCTGCCACACCGACCTGCACTACCGCGAGGGTGGCATCGGCGAGGACTTCCCCTACCTGCTCGGCCACGAGGCCGCCGGCATCGTCTCCGCGGTGGGACCGGACGTCACCGACGTCGCGCCCGGCGACTTCGTCATCCTCAACTGGCGGGCCGTCTGCGGGCAGTGCCGGGCCTGTCTGCGCGGGCGTCCCTGGTACTGCTTCAACACCCACAACGCGAAGCAGAAGATGACCCTCGCCGACGGGACCCCGCTGTCGCCGGCGCTCGGGATCGGTGCGTTCCTCAAGTACACCCTCGTCGCCGCCGGTCAGTGCACGAAGGTCGACCCGCGCGCCTCGGCGAGCGTCGCCGGCCTGCTCGGCTGCGGTGTCATGGCCGGTATCGGCGCGGCGCTCAACACCGGCAACGTCTCGCGGGGCGACTCGGTCGCGGTCTTCGGCTGCGGCGGGGTCGGCGACGCCGCGATCGTCGGCGCGGTCCTCGCCGGCGCGAGCACCGTCATCGCGGTCGACGTCGACGTCCGGAAGCTCGCGTGGGCGCAGGAGTTCGGCGCGACGCACGTCGTCAACTCCCGCGAGACCGACCCGGTGGCGGCGGTGCGGGCGCTGACCGGCGGCTTCGGCGCCGACGTCGTCATCGAGGCGGTCGGGCTGCCGCAGGTGTACGAGCAGGCGTTCAACGCCCGCGACCTGGCCGGGACCGTCGTCCTCGTCGGTGTGCCCCGCCCCGACATGCAGCTGACCCTGCCGTTCCTGGACGTGTTCGGCCGCGGCGGCGCGCTGAAGTCCAGCTGGTACGGCGACTGCCTGCCGTCGCGGGACTTCCCGATGCTGATCGACCTGTACCTGCAGGGCCGGCTGCCCCTGGACAGGTTCGTCAGCGCGACCGGCGGCCTGGGCGACGTCGAGGCGGCGTTCCACGAGATGGAGGCCGGGACGGTCCTGCGGACGGTGATCGTCCTGTAACGCACATAAGGGGATGTAAGGGGCGGGACCTTGTCGCCGATAGGTTCCCGATATATCGTCGAACTATCAACGACAGTCGACAACAGGTCGGCGACCGTTCGACGATTGGAGAAGTGATCATGCGATCACGAAGCGGAGCAATGCTCTTCGACGCCGGTGCCTGGCACCGCGGCTTCGGCGGCTTCATCCCGCCCTTCCCCCCCGGCGGCGGCCCTGGTGGTCGCGGCGGCTGGGGTCACGGGCACGGCCGCGGCGCGGGTCGCGGCGGCTGGGGCGGCAAGGGCACGGGCCGGGGCGGACGCCCCAACGTGCGCCTCGCCGTCCTGGCCCTGCTCGCCGAGCGACCCATGCACGGCTACGAGATGATCCAGGAGCTGGAGACCCGCACGGGCGGCATCTGGCGGCCGAGCCCCGGCTCGATCTACCCGACGCTGCAGCTCCTGGAGGACGAGGGCCTCATCACGGCCGAGGAGCAGGGCGGCCGCAAGCGCTTCGTCCTCACCGACACCGGCCGCCCCGAGGCCGAGGCCGCGGCGCAGAACGCGCCCTGGCAGGAGTACGGCGACGAGAACGTCTCCCAGGCCCAGGAGTTCCGCGACGCCGCGCTCGGCATCATGGACGCACTGCGCCAGGTGGGCTTCAACGGCACCGCCGAGCAGCGCGCCCAGGCCCTCGAGGTCCTGACCGAGACGCGCCGCAAGCTGTACGCGATCCTCGCCGACTGATGCCGGCGCGGTCAGTGCGCGCCCGGCCGCGGGTGCGGGCCGCGCCGCCGGCAGTGATGCCAGCGCCGCGGCCCGCTCACTCAGCCCGCACTCCCGGAACAGGGCGTGCGGCGTCCGGAAGCGGGCCGGGCCGGGATCGACCGCCGGCACCGTCATCCTTTCCCGTGGGGGTCCTGCGGCGGGTGGCGAGGAACGAGCCGGCGAGGATCAGCACGAACGCGCCCACGGTCAGCGGGGTGATCTCCTCGCCCAGGACGACGGCGCCGAGGACGACCGCGACGGCCGGGTTGACGAAGGTGATCACGGTGGCGCGGACGCCGCCCACCTCGGCGACGAGGGCGAAGAACAGCACGAAGGCGAGCGCCGTGCAGATGACCGCGAGGGCGACGGCGGCCAGGGCGGGGGCGGGGGTCACCGTGCGGGCCAGGTCCGGCAGCCCGGTCACCACGAACGGGGCGAAGAGCAGCGCGCCGGCGGCCAGGGACACGGCCGAGACGCCGTAGCGGGGCACGTCGGAGAGCCAGCGCTCGATGATCAGGGGGCCGGTCGCGTAGCAGACGACCACGCCGAGGAGTTCCAGGAGTGGAATCGTGCCGCCGGTACCACCGTGGAAGCCGACGAGCAGACCGACGCCGGCGAAACCGGTCAGCAGGCCCGCGACCCGCGTGCCGGAGAGCCGTTCGCGGGCGATGAGGGCGGCGACCAGCGGGACACCCGCGATGACGAGGCCGGTGAAGGCGCTGTCGACCTCCTGCTCGGCGTGGGACAGCAGCAGCCAGGGGATGCCGACCTCGATGACGGTGTACGCCAGCAGCGGCAGCCACGGGCGCAGCGACGCCCGGACCTCCTTGCGGTACAGGGCGATCGGCAGCAGCAGGAGCGCGCCGATGGCGGTGCGGACGAAGACCAGCTCGGCGGGGCCGATGTCGCGGACGGCGACCTTGATCAGCAGATACGGCACGCCCCACACGACGGACATGGCGATGAAGAGGAC
The DNA here is from genome assembly GCF_040605635.1 of Dactylosporangium sp. NPDC005555. Classification (NCBI taxonomy): domain Bacteria; kingdom Bacillati; phylum Actinomycetota; class Actinomycetes; order Micromonosporales; family Micromonosporaceae; genus Dactylosporangium; species Dactylosporangium sp. NPDC005555. Next base: position 85,453 of record NZ_JBEXDG010000031.1, on the reverse strand, counting down.
CCAGCCGCGACGACTCATGCCGACAGGGTCACGCGCGGCGACGCCCGGGGTCTTGAACGGAGTTGCGGAATGCGGCCGGGGTGACGCCCGTCACGCGCTTGAACCAGCGGGTGAGGTGGGCCTGGTCGGCGAAGCCGACGCCGCTGGCGACCTGGGCGGGGGTGAGGCCTGCGGCGAGGAGGTGGCGGGCGCGGCAGACCCGTTCGAGGACGAGCCAGGTGTGCGGCGGGAAGCCGGTCGCCTCGCGGAAGACGCGCAGCATGTGGAACGGGGACAGTTCGACGCCGGCGGCGAGCTCCCGCAGGGTCGGCGCGCAGCGCAGGTCGGCGGTGAGCCGGTCCCGGATCTCGGCGACCTTCCGCACCGCCGCCGGATCCCGGGCCGGCGGAGCCGGCAGGTCCGATGCGTCCGCGGCCGGGGACCCGTGCCGGTGGACGACCGCGGAGAGCGCCCACGTCAGCTTCGAGTGCGCCGCGAAGGCATCCAGACCCGAGGTCAGTGACTCGTGCGCCGACCGCACGAGGTGCACGGTCCGCGGATCGTGCACCACGGCCGTGCCGAAGTGCGCCCTGGGAGCGGCCTCGAACAGCAGGTCGGCGGGCGGGTAGAAGACCCGGTAGGCCCAGCCGGCCGGGGCGGCGGCCTGACCGTCGTGCGGCTCGTCCGGCTCCAGGATCGCCAGGCTGCCCACGCCCGCGCGGTGCAGCGAACCCCGGTAGTGGAACTGCTCGACCCCGCAGACCACGACCCCGATGGCGAACGTCGAGTGGCTGTGGCGGGTGAACGCGTGCCGCCGGTAGTCGGCGGTGAGCAGGTCGACCTGGAACCGTCCGTCGTCGACCCTGGTCCACTGCGCCGAGTCGGTCATGCCGCCACCTTCCGCTGCGCTCCAGGCGTCGGCCTG